>JBIPND010000459.1:0-3632 GCA_044374015.1 Luteolibacter sp.
GAGACTGCTAGAGCGAACCAGGGTTGGCGGTGCATGGGTGCTGGGATCGGGGTTTGGGTTGGGAAAGAAATTGACAGCCTGCCGCAGTGGCTGGCGGAGGGATCGCGCTCACGGATTTCGGCGCAACGGCACGCGCCATTGGTTGACCCAGCCGGTGTTCTCCTCAAGCCAGCCGTCAGCAGCTCCGAGCGACGCGAGTTCACGGATCACCAGCTCCCCGCCTTCGACCACGCAATAGAACAACCCGCGGTTGACCCCTTGCGCGCCGCTGGCCCGCGACCCGAAAACCGGGATGCCACCCGCAGCCGCGCTCCGGTTGGTCCCGTCCCAGCGGTCGCTGCGCAGCGCGTGCAAGTGGCCGTGGAAAATCGCCGCTATCTGATAGTCCCGGACCGCCTCGTGAAACGCCGCCACGTCGCAAGCGCTCCATTCCCCGCCGCGCTCGGCGTTTTCCGAAGCGGGCGTGCTGTAGCGCAGCAGGTCGATGTGGTGCAGCAAGATCACCGGCCGGCCGCTCGATCCCACCTTTTCGTGCAGATCCTTGCGCAGGAATTGCAGCGAATCATGCGCCTTGTAGCGTCCGATCGGCAGGTCCTTGTCGTTGTGGCCGACCACGATGCCGAGGGCGATGAAATGCACATCCTCCCAATCCCACGAGTAATGCAGGCCGCTGTCTGACAGATGCGTGACGCCCGGCCGTTTCCGGTTCCTCTCCAGCATGCTCCGGATCACGACGTTGGTCTCCCTAACGCTATCATGATTGCCGTGCACTTCGTAAACCGGATGGCGCAGCGCGCCGTCGTGGCCGGTTAGACCGAAACTTTTGACATAGCCGGCCCACTCGGTCGCCTGGCGCCGGACGCTCAGGTCGCCGGTGCCCTTGTCGCCGGAGTCGATCATGTCGCCCAGATGCAGCACGCCTTTGATCTCCCCCACCCGGCCGCCGCCCATGGCCGGCGGCAGCGGCTGGCCGGGCAGTTGGTTGAGCCGCGCGATGAGTCGCTGGTTGACCCGGTCGATCTCCGGGACCAGCGAGTCCGGAGCCTCTTCGGACGCCTTGAAATGGGTGTCGGAAACCACCAGAAAACCAAAACTCCCGCGCCTTGGATCCGCAGCGGCTCCGGCGGCGGGAACCGGCAGCGCCGCACCGGCGGCGGCCGCCGCGCCGGTCTTGAGAAATTCGCGGCGGGACCAGCGGGATCCGCCAGTTTCCGCTGCGTGATGGGATGACTGCTGTTTCATGGCAAGGGGTTGGAGCGGACGAACCACATGGCTGACTTCCGCCGCACTCACTACCTCGCGGGGGTTGCAGGTCTTTCGCCTTCTGCGCGTTACGCCAAGCTTTTTGCGGCATATCCCGGGCTTCCGGTTTCGCCCAAAACAGCCATCCCTCGACGGAGTGGGACATCGCGTCCATTTTGCAGCTTGCGTCCCCCGGCCCTCTGTGGCGCATGCTTCTGCCATGGCCGCAGGCGGTCACCCAGCGGCTCGGCCGCGCCATCCTGTGGGCGGCGCCGTTTCTGATGAAAACCCTGTCGGTCGCCGGCACCGTGGCGATGTTCCTCGTCGGCGGCGGCATCATCACCCACGGCATCCCGTGGCTGCATCATTTGATCCAAAACGCGGCCGCCCACAGCGCCGGTTTCGCCCCGGTGGTCCCTTTGCTGCTCGACGGCGTGTGCGGGTTGATCGCGGATGCGATCGTTTTACTGCTTTTCAACGCGGTCCAGAAACTCCGGGGAAAGACCGCCGCCAGCCATTCGTGAGCCGGAGAGGTTAGACCACTTTCTTCACCTCCATCGCCAACGCCTCCACCATTGACAGCGCCGGGCGGAATCCATGATCCTCCGGAGGTTGAAAGCCACGTTATTCATCCCCCCCGTCGTCGCGCTCGCCATTGCCGGAATCTGGCTTGGCACCCAGCGCCAGTCGATTTCCACGCTGGAGCAGCAGAGCGTCGTTTTGCGAAAAGCCATCGCCGCCCGCTCCTCCGGCACTGCCGAGGAATCGCCGCAAGCCAAACCCCCGCCACCGCCGAAGGCGGCAAACGCCAAGGAGCCGATCGATTGGAAAAAAATCGCCGAGCAATTTGCGGAAATCCGCCAAGCCGGCGGCACCGGCGACATGCGGACGATGATCCGCTTCCAGCAACGCCTGCAGGCGCTGAGCAAGGGGGAACTCGTCGCCGCCCTCGACGAAATCGCCGCCCTCGATTTCCCGGCTGAAACCCGCAACATGCTCGAACAAATGATCCTCGGGCCGCTCGTCGAAAAAGACCCGGAGCTCGCTTTGACCCGCTTCATCGACCGCCTCGACGACAACGACGGATCGCTTTCCTGGCAACTCTCCAACGCCATGCAGCGATGGGCGAAAAAAGATCCGGCCGCGGCGATCGCGTGGTTCGACCAACAGATCGCCGCCGGAAAATTCGACAGCAAATCGCTCGACGGCAGAAGCCAGTCGCGCATCCAGTTCGAAGGAAATTTGATCCATGTCCTGCTCGGTTCCGACCCGGATGCCGCCGGTCGCCGACTGGCCGGGATGCCGGAAGACCAGCGCGACGATGCCTTGTCGCAGTTTTCCTTTCAACCTCTCAAAGATCAGGAACAACTCGCGTTCGCCAAACTCGTCCGCGAGCAAGTGTCCGAAAAAGACCAGCCCCGGACCCTCGCCCAGCACGCATCCCGCCTCGTCGACAAAGACGGTTATTCGAAAGTCACCGAGTTTCTCGACCGCATCCAAGCCACCCCCGCCGAGCGCAGCGCCAGCGTCGCACAAGCCGCCGAATCCAGCATCCGAACAATCTCCGACCAGAAAAAAGTCAGCCGCGAAGACCTCGACAGCATGCGCGAGTGGGTCACCGCCCAAGCCCCTGAATCCACCGGTCGCGTCACCGGCAGCGCCCTTGCAAATGCTTTGCAAGGCAGCCGCAAACTGGAGTTCGCTGAAGCCGCCGAACTCGCCGTGCAATACCACGAAGCCAGCGACAACGATGACGTGCTCTCTTCATTCCTCGCTGGCTGGCCCGCGCGCCAAAACAAGCAACAAGCCCGCGTCCTCGCCGGGAAAATCTCCGATGCCAAACGCCGCGAGGAAATTCTCCAAAACCTCCAATAGTCCCCTCCCCGTGAAAGTTTCCATCGCCGCCTCCATCTTCATCCTGCTCGTCGCCGCGCTGTTCGGCTACCACGGACACCAGCAGCTCGTCAGCGTGCGCGAGACCCATGCGCAGCTGGTGGCCTCCGCCAACCAACTCGGCATTTCTCTCGACCCATCCCGCCCGGACGCCACCGTCCGCATCACCAAGCGCGAGCGCGAAGACAAGCAAGCGGACGCCAAAGCCGCCGCCGCCGACTTCATCGCCTTCGCCCGGGAAATGGAAGCCAGCCAGAAAGAAGGCGGCCCGCGCGACGAGGCCCAACAGAAGCGCGTCATGGAAATCATGGACCGGATGATGTCCCTCGACTCCGCGCAGTTGAAAATCCTCATCGCCGAAGTCCGCGCCGCCAAAGACCTCAAGGATGAGACCCGCCAGGGCCTCATCGGTTTCTCCATCATGACGCTCTCTAACGACCACCCTCAGGCCGCGCTCACCCTGCTCACCGAGTCGTCCGATTTGTTCGAGGGCGGCG
>JBIPND010000034.1:0-11358 GCA_044374015.1 Luteolibacter sp.
GTAGTTGGGCATCGCGAGGCCTTCCTTGAGGTCCTTGAGATGCAGCTGGGTGACGCGTCCGGAGAGTTTTTTGATCAGCGCGACGGGGTCGATTCCGGCGGCTTTCACCCAGAAGACGTCGATTTCGAATTTCATGTCTTCGGAAAATTCCTCGATGAAAACGTCGTAGCCGCTTTTGCCGCCGTCCTTGGGGGCGAACTCGAAATTGTGGTTGTGATAGGAAAGCTCGATGCCGGCTTGTTTGGCGAGCGCAGCGGCTTGGTTGGCGTTGGCGGCGATCTTTTTGTAGCCGTCGAGGTCTTTGATCGATTCGCCCTTGAGGTAGGGGATCACCAGATGGCTGAGGCCGATCGCCGTGGCTTTTTCGAGGATTTTCTGGAAGTCGGAAAACGCGGCGTCTTTCGGGTTGACCACGCACTCCCACTCGAAGTGCGACGAGTGGATGGCGAGGCCGGCGTCCTTCGCGCCGTTGATCAGGGGGTCGGCGTTGGGAAATCCGTAGAGCTCGACTTGTTGGTAACCGGCGGCGGCGACTTGTTTCAGCGTGCCGGCGGGGTCCTTGCCGAGCTCCTTGCGCAACGTGTAGAGCTGGATGCCGATGTTTTTGCGATAGGCGTTCTCCGCTTCCAAGGCGAAGAGGTTTCCGGATTGGCCCAGCAAAACGGAGGTGGCGGCGGTGGTGCGGATGAAGGTTCGGCGATTCATGGGGTTTTTCTAGGGATTAAGCCCCTCACCGCCAAGCATTCTTCTTCCCTCAGAGTTTCCGCCATCGATCCAATCGCCTCCCGCTCGCAATCCTCCATCGTTTCATGATTTGCCCGGGCCGAAAGAAATCCAGCGTCCACTATTGACGGCCCCACCCCCACCAGCGATCTGATAGCCCATGGTGTTCTCCGACAAACAAATCGACTCGCTGGCACGGACGATGTCTGTCGAGCCGGTGGAACTCGCATCGATCGTCCGCCGCGGCGCCTCCCACACCTATCAGGCGGGCGAGTATCTTTTCCACGAATCCGCCCCGCGACTGTGGATGGGCATCGTCGAAAAAGGCGAGGTGGAAATCGTCCGCGGCAACCATGGCAGCGCCACCCGCCTCGCCACGCTCACCGCCGGCACCGCCTTCAGCGAGGGCGTGATGCTGGACGACCTGCCGCACTCCGCATCCGGCGTGGCGCTCACCGAGGTGCGGGTCTGGCTGATCCAGCGCGACGTCTTCGACGAACTGCGAGCCAACAAGCCCGAGGTTTTCTATCGGATGGTCGGCCACATCGCCCGGCGCCTGAGCACCCGCCTGCGGGCGGCCAACGAGCGCACGCTGGCGGGCCGGGTGCCGGTCGTCGCCACCTGGCGCAAGGAGCACGATTCGCTCGGCGAGCGCGAGCTGCCGGACAACGCCTACTACGGCGTGCAAACCTTGCGCGGCATGGAAAATTTCCCCATTTCGGGAATCCCAGTGCATCACTTCGGCCACTTCGTGCGCAGCCTGGCGTATGTCAAAAAAGCCGCCGCCAGCGCGAACCGCGAACTCGGCGTGGTCCAACCCGCGCGCGCCGAGGCGATCATCGCCGCCTGCGACGAAATCATCGCCGGCAAACTCCACGAACATTTCACCATCGACATGATCCAAGGCGGAGCCGGCACCTCGACGAACATGAACGCCAACGAGGTGATCGCCAACCGCGCCCTCGAAATCCTCGGCCACCGCAAAGGCCAATACGAATTCCTCCACCCCAACGACGACGTCAACCGCTCCCAATCCACCAACGACGCCTACCCCACCGCGATCAAACTCGGCGTGATCCTCACCCTCCGCGACGCCACCTCCGCGTTGCGCGAATTGAAGGTTTCACTCGAGCTCAAGGCCGTCGAATTCGCCGAAGTCCTGAAAATGGGCCGCACCGAGAACCAGGACGCCGTGCCCATGACCCTCGGCCAGGAGTTCAGCGCCTACGCCGCGACGATCGGCGATGGCATCCGTTATCTGGAGCGCGCGGCCGAGGAACTGCTCGCCGTCAACATGGGAGCCACCGCCGTCGGCACCGGCATCAACAGCCCGCCCGGATACGCCAAGCTGTGCACCAACCACCTCGCGGAAATCAGCGGCCTCCCCGTCTATCAGGCGGCCAATCTGGTGCAGTCCACCCAGGACAGCGGAGTCTTCTCGCTGATGAGCGGAGCGATGAAAACCGCCGCCGTCCAGCTTTCGAAAATCTGCAACGACCTGCGCTGGCTCTCGTCCGGTCCGCGCTGCGGCCTCTATGAAATCCGCCTGCCCGCGATGCAGCCCGGCTCGTCCATCATGCCCGGCAAGGTCAACCCGGTGATCCCGGAAATGGTCAGCCAGGTTTGCTATCAGATCATCGGTGCGGACGTCACCATCGGCATGGCCTCGGAAGCCAGCGAGCTCGAACTCAACATGGCCGAGCCGATCATCGCCTTCAACCTGCTCTTCGGCCTGACGCTGCTGCGCAACGCCGCGATCACCCTGCACACCCGCTGCATTTCCGGCATCGAGGCGAATCCCGAACGCTGCCTCGCCTACGTCCAAAACTCGATCGGCCTGGTCACCGCGCTCAATCCCGTGCTCGGTTATGATAGAAGCTCGGCCATCGCCAAGGAAGCCCTCGCCACCGGCGCCAGCGTTTACGATCTCGTCCTGCAAAAAGGCTGGCTCAGCAAAGAACAGTTGGACGACCTGCTGACCCCGGCGAAAATGACCGGGCCGCGATAAAAGATCGCCCCTTGACGTGCGATTCAGCCTGTGCAGGATGCTGTCCATATGACCGCGATTTCCTACACCGCCGCCCGCGAGAATCTGGCCTCCACGATGGACCGGGTTTGCAACGACCATGATCCGGTGATCATCACCCGCAACCGCGAGCAGGCGGTCGTGATGCTTTCCTTGGAGGACTACGAGGCTCTGCAGGAAACGGCCTACCTGCTGCGCTCTCCCGCCAACGCGAAGCGTTTGATCGAGTCCGTCGAAAGCCTGAACCAGGGAAAAGGGATCCGGAAAACGCTCTCGGAACTTGAACGCGCGTGAACCTGCTTTTTTCCCCACAAGCTTGGGACGACTACCTGCACTGGCAGCAAGTGGACCCGAAAGTCGTCAAAAAAATCAACGAGCTCATCAAGGACACGCTGCGAAACCGCCACCAAGGTCTCGGCAAACCCGAACCGCTGAAACACACCTTCGTGGGCTTCTGGTCGCGCCGGATCAACTCGGAACACCGCATGGTCTATCGCATCGACGGCAAGACCCTGGAGATCGCCCAGTTGAGATACCACTACGGGGAATAAAGCCCGCCCTCGCTGATCCTAACCGTTCCGGTGGCTCCGTCCACTTCGACGAGGTCGCCGGTTTTCAAAGTCCTGGTGATGCCCGGCAGCGAAACGATGCACGGCAGCCGCAACTCGCGGGAAACGATCGCCGAGTGGGAAAGCAGGCTGCCGCGTTCGACCAACAGCCCGGCGGCCGCGCGGAAAAGCACCACCCAGCCGGGGTCCGTCTGGCGGGCGACGAGGATTTCCCCGGGTTCCAGGCGTGCGCCGCGCGGTTCGAGCACCACCCGCACGCGGCCGGTCACCCGCCCGGGGCAGGCACCGGTTCCCACCAGCGAGGATTCATGCGTCGCGGGCGGGCGGGTGTCTTCGAAAGTTGCGCAACGATGGATGGGCCCGCGCGTTTTCCTGAAACAGGATCCGCGCTGAAGGCCACCCCGGCGCAACGCGGGGCGATCGTCCGCTGGACCAGAACGCTCGGCGCGGATGGCGCGGGCAGGCCACTTTCGCGGCAGTAAGTTAAAATGGATTCACTCCCCGCCGAGGCCCGGACCTCCGCGATTTTCCCGGCGACCCTGGCGGCGGAAAGATCGAGGTGGCTTTCAAACTGGCCGGCAAAGGAGTGCCCGGCACCGTCCCCCATCGTCCCGGACGAGCGCACCGCGGACGGGCCGGCACCGAGTTCGTCGAGCGCGCTTTGCCGCTCCTCGGCCGTCCACGCTGCTTCCGGCGGCACGGCAAACCACGCGGGAATTTCAAAACCCATTTCACCCAGTCTGGCCAATGCGGCCCCTTTGCTGCCGAGGCGTGCTGGATCCGGCGTGTCGGGACGGAGAAAAGACATCGCCGGCCACCGGATCGCCCTCCGCTTTTCACCACAAGGCCAAGGCGGCGGCTTGGCGGGATCAGCGTTGACGACTCCAACTTTTCGGTTCACCTTGCGGCCCGTTATCTGATTTCAGGACCCCAACTTATCATCCCCATGACCCTCATCCGTCGATTTTTCACGATCGCCCTCGCCGCCTCACTCGCCACGATGGCCTTCGCCCAGGACGCCAAGCTCAACATCGCCACCGTGGATATGCAGGAGCTGTTCAAGCAGTATTACCGCACCAACGAGGCGCAAAAACAAATCAACGTCGAGCGGGCCCGCATCCAAAAGGACAACAACGAGCGTCTCGCCCGCATCCGCGAGCTCGAAGGCACGCTCGCCAGCCTCCGCAAGCAACTCGAAGACCCATCCCTCGCCGATTCCAAGAAACAAACACTCTTCAAAGACTGGCAGACCCAACAGCAGGAAGCCATCGCCCTCGACCGCGAGCGCCGCGAATTCCTCCAACGCCGCAACCAAGCCCTCAACGAGAAAATGGTCCAACGCATGAAGGGCATTCTCGAGGAAATCCGCAAGCTCGTCGAAGAAAAGGCCAAGCTCGACAACTACGACTACGTCTTCGACAAATCCGGCCTCAGCACCTCGCAAGTGCCGTTCCTGCTCTACACCAAGGACGCCACCGACATCACCGCCGGCCTGCTCAAGACCCTCAACAAGGACGCGCCTGCCGAATCCCTTCCTGCCGAAGGCGATCCAGCACCGGAAATCCCGACACCGACGGCCCCTGACGCCGAGTGATTTCCACCAGCCCCTGACACATTAAGAGTTGGCATTCGCCCTCACGCTTTCCGAGCTCGCCCAGTGGATCGATGGAGACATCGTCCGGGGCGGGCTCGATTTGTCTCTGACCGGGATGGCCGCGCTCGACGCCGCCACGCCCCATGACGTCAGTTTCCTCGGCAACGAAAAATACCACGCCCAGTTCCTCAACACCCGCGCCGCCGCCGTCATCGTCCCGCGCGGAGTGACCAGCGGACCGGAAAACACCGCGCTGATCGCGGTGGACAATCCCTCGCTCGCCTTCGCCGTGGTGGTCCGCCACTTCGCCGCCGCTTCGCGGAAATTTGAACCCGGCATCCACCCGCGCGCGTTCGTCGATCCCACCGCCGTGCTCGACGCCACCCAAGTCCGCGTCCAGGCCGGGGCCGTGATCATGGCCGGAGCCACCATTGGCGACGGCTCGGACATCGGCCCGAATTCGGTCATCGGCGACGACGCCGTGGTCGGCCGCGATTGCCGGATCCTCGCCAACGTCACCCTCCGCGAACGTTGCATTCTGGGCGACCGCGTCATCCTCCAACCCGGAGCCGTCATCGGTTCCGACGGCTACGGCTACGAACTTTCCCAAGGCCGCCACATCAAGATCGACCAAGTCGGCATCGTCGAAATCGGCGACGACGTGGAAATCGGTGCCAACACCACCATCGACCGCGCCCGCTTCGGCAAGACGCTGATCGGCGAAGGCACCAAAATCGACAATCTGGTCCAAATCGGCCACAACGTCGTCATCGGCAAACACTGCCTGATCGTTTCCCAAACCGGGATTTCCGGCAGCACGCAACTCGGTGACTACGTCACCTGTGCCGGCCAGGTCGGGATCGTCGGCCATGTCACCGTCGGTTCCAAGGCCATCCTGTCCGGCCGCACCGGCGTGACCACCAGCCTTCCGGGCGACCAGGTTTACGCCGGCAAACCCGCCTTGCTGCTGCGCGAGGAAATGAAAATCCAAGCCCTCGTCCGCCGCCTTCCCAAACTCATCGAGCGTGTCAAAGCGCTGGAAGAGGCTTTGGGTAAAGCGGGCTGAGTGGCATCCCACGGCTGTTCGCAAACCTGGCCGGGCGCCGACCTCGGAGCCGGAGTGAACGTATCGCAACTCATTGAGAATGAGTGGTCGGGCTGGCGGGATTCGAACCCGCGACCCCCTGCCCCCAGGCTCAGGACCAGAAACTACAATTAACTTATAATGAGCACATTATAGAATCAGTGAAAGATTTTTTTGCCCAGTTGCCAAAGCAGTTGCCAAAAATGCACCGGGGCTCGTCGAAAAAAGGTTCATCATTTCAAGATTCAGACTTTCCAAAATGCGACCGGATCAACCTCTTGGAGGGTTACCGCCTTCAGCTGGCGGGCAAAGTTTCCTAGCGCCTTGCGGACTCGCGCGCCGGTTCCGAGGCAGTTCGGGTATTTCGGCTGGCTCGCCACCCGGATCACGCCATTTTCCACATGCGAGCACCGCATGATCCGCAGCGGGGATTGGCTGGCATACCATTGGTGCCCGCCTCGTGGTGGACGTGCGTTGGATCGAGCAAAGCCAGCAGAACGTTGACGTCCGGCAGGAAGCGGTTCATGGCGTTTCATCCAGGAGTTGGTTCACGACCTCCGGAGTGACGGGCCTTGCTGCTGCAGCGCATCAACCTAAAAACTGGAATGATTTTTACAGGAGATAACGGAGGAAACGGAGATTCAATCGGTTGAGTCGAAAAACCGATCCGACTCCTCTCACTGTTTGGGTGAGTAGCGGAGCTTTCATAACCCATTCATTCTCTGTTCTCTCCCTTTCCTCCTGTAAATTCATTTTCCTTTCAAGGATCAACGACGCCAAGGCCCGCGAGTCGGTCATCGTCGACTTCGCCGCGACCCGGGAGTCGAAAATCGGCGAGCTGGCCGCCAAATTCGACCTCGTGATGGGTCACACTCCGGCGGACCTCGGGCATTGATTTTTCACCAAGCCGGGTCCTGCTGGCGGGCGGCTTCGTAGAGCACGATGGCGATGGCGGTGGCGAGATTCAGGCTGCGGGTGCCGCCGGGTGCCATCGGGATACGGAGCGCTTGTTCGCCGGCGGCAGCGACGAGGTTTTCGGGTAGGCCTTGGGTTTCACGGCCGAATACGAGGTAATCGCCGGGTTGGAAATCGGCCTGCCAGGGAGAGCGGGTGACCTTGGTGCTGAGATACCAATAGCGGGCGTCGGTTGCGGCGGCGGCGCAGAGTTCGTCGAAGGATTTCCAGACGCGGAGTTTCACGTCCTGCCAGTAGTCGAGGCCGGTGCGTCGGACGTATTTGTCTTCGAGCGAGAAGCCGAGCGGCTCGACGAGATGGAGGGTGGAGTCGGTGGCGAGGGCGAGGCGTCCGGCGGCCCCGGCGTTGTGCGGGATTTCCGGTTCGATGAGGACGATGTGAAACATGGGCGGTTATTTCGGTTCCTGGCGCCGGGCTAGGGTGATGGAAAGGCCGAGGGTGCCGATGAAAAGCAGGTAGCAGGCGAGCAGCTCGAGGTAGCTTTTGCAGATTTTCGGAATTTCCGGCGAAAAGGCGGGGCCGAGGCAGGCTTGCCAGAATTTCGGGCTGCCGATGACGCGGTTGAAGACGTAGATGATCAGGAGCGCGGCGCCGATCAGGCCGGAGCCGGCGTGGTTGCCGAGGGTGGAGAGGAAATGGAGCATCACCCGGCGGTGGCGAAGGATGGTGGCCAACACGAACGCCAGGATGACTCCGATGATCCAAGCTTCGGGAAATCGGAGACCGAGGATTTCAGAAACGAAGTCTTCAATTTCGCCGACAAATGCAGCGAGCAGTCCCAGCGCGAGGACCCGACAGACCGGGCGATTCGGCCCGGCGTGGGAGGAGGCGCCGAACATGACGGCGGCGGCGGCGGCCAGCAGGAAGGCCTGAAGCAGTTCGACGGTGCCGCGCTCGATCTGAACGTCGGGGCGGTTCGGCAGCCAGGCGGGCAGCAGGATCGCCACGGCTCCGGCGCAAACCAAGGTCGCGCGCAGCAGCGTGCGCGACCACGATGAATGGCGCTGGGGTTTCAGGTTTTCAGCGGGCATTGCCAGCTTGCTTACGACTTTCGCGGGGGGCATGCAAGGCGGATGCGGGGAAGGGGGCAATTGACCGGACTGCCGCTATCAAATCCCGAGGAGAGGGGCGATCCGTCGATTTCCGGGCTTCGGGGCCCGCGGATTTGCGGATTGCCAAGGCGGGAAATGAGGGCTAGTTTCCCGGCCGGCCGGTTTCCGCTCTCGGAGATCGCCTGATGAACCGATCAACTACCGCAGTGGGATTTTTGGATGCCATCAAACGCTGGCGCTTGGCCCGACAGGGTCTTTCGTCCGGTAAAAAGCGCCGTGTTCACAGTGAAAACCCGGTCATCCAAGCGCTGGAAGACAGCATTTGGGTCAAACTCGCTTTTTATATCACCTTTGCGGTGGGCAGTTCGGTTCTCGTTTTAAAGGCCGCGGCCGGGACCGGCTTCGCGGATGATCCGCTCAAGGGTGCGCTTTACGGGCTGGTCATCGCCATCACCGCCGTAGTGATGTTCCAGGTCAGCCTGCCAACTTCGTGCCGCCGCAACAGCCGGGTGTTCCTGGTGCTCGGCGGCTTGATGGGCCACTTGGTGGTGCTGCGGCTGGTCATGACGCTGGCCGACTCCGGCGCGGTTCCCGAGGTTTACCGGTTTTTCTTCGTGCCTTTCGCGCTCGCGCCGATGCTCCACGGCGTGCTGCTCGGGCGGGCGGTGGGCGCGTTTTCCGCGGTGTATGTGACCCTGATCGGCTGCTTGCTGGTCCCGCAGAAAGAAGTGCAGGGGTTCATGATCCTCAGCTTGGTCGGCGGCATCACCTGCGTCTTGCTGGCCAACCAGGTCCGCAAACGGATCCAGCTGTTGCAGGCCGGCATCTACGTCGGCGGCGTGACCTTGGTGCTCGGGATTGTTTTGGGGCGGCTCGATGTGGTCTCGGTTTTCGGCCCGGATTCGATGCTGCATTTGCAAGAGCTCGGCAGCGGCAGCGCCGCCGCGTTCGGCACGGCGGTGCTCACAGCGCTGATTATCAGCGGCTTGCTCCCCTTCTTCGAGGGGTTTTTCCACCTCACCACGGACATCAGCTGGCTCGAGCTCAGCGATTTGAATCACCGCCTGCTCCGCCAGATGCAGCTGGAAGCGCCGGGAACTTTCCACCACAGCCTGGTCGTCGCCGCGCTGGCCGAGGCCGCCGCCGAGAAAATCCAGGCCAACGCCCCGATGTGCCGGGTTTGCTCGTATTTCCATGATGTCGGAAAGTTGAAAAAACCCGGTTATTTCATCGAAAATCAACACGACGGCGCGGAAAATCCGCACGACACACTAACGCCGACGATGAGCTCGCTGGTCATCATCGCCCACGTCAAGGACGGCATCGATCTGGCGGTGAAGCACAAACTCAACCCGCGCATCATCGATGTGATCCAAGAGCATCACGGCGACTCACTCGTCTATTTCTTCTACCGCCGCGCCCAGGATCAAAAGCGCGCCGAGATGGAAAAAGTGGACCGCCGCCTGGAAAATCCCGAGGACCTGCCGATGATCGAGGAGAAAAATTTCCGCTATCCCGGACCTCGTCCGAGCACCCGTGAAAGCGGCATCATCGCCCTGGCAGACAGCGTGGAGAGCGCGTCCCGCTCCTTGCAAAAACCCACCCCGGCCAAAATCCGCTCGCTGGTGGACGACATCGTCCGCTCGAAAATCAACGACGGCCAACTCGACGACTGCCCGCTCACCCTGCGGGAACTCGCGATCGTCAAAGAAAGCTTCTCGGGCACGCTTCGCAGCATGCTGCACAGCCGGATCGACTATCCGAAGGATGAGAGCTCCCCCAGCACCGCCACCCGGCGGATCACCCACATGGATCGTGAAGGCACATCCGGGGGTCGCGTGATTCCCATGCAAAAACGTGCCTGAGCCTCCATCTAACACAAAACCCCCATTCATGTCGCTCGAAGTCATCATCGGCAATCATCAACAGGCGACGGATATCCCGGAGTGCTGGCTGACCGCGCTGGAAAGCGTCGCCGAACAAGCCGCCTCGCTCGCTCTCGAAAGTGCCGCCGTTGAGGATTCGCCGCTGTCCAATTTGGCCACGCTGGAAGTCGCGCTCGTCGACGACATTACCAGCGATCAAGTCCACCGCGATTTCATGGACATCGAGGGAGCCACCGACGTGATCACCTTCCATCATGGGGAAATCGTCATCGGCGCGGAAGTCGCCGAACGCCAGGCCGCCGAATATGGCGAACCGCTGGCGCGCGAGGTCCTGCGCTACCTCGTCCACGGGCTGCTGCACCTCGCCGGCCACGAAGACGCCGATCCCGCCGAGCGCGCGACCATGGAAGCCGCGCAGGAAATGATCGTCGCCCGGCTCTGGACCGCCGAGTTGAGCATGCGCCTGAGAATGTGATTTTCAAAATGAGCCGAATCCGCCACTCCGTTTGCAAATGGTGCCATGACACTATCCCGTTGGAAGAACTCTGCATCGCCGCAAAGGACATCGGTTTGGAATCCATCGAGCTGCTCATGCCCGAGGATCTCCCCACCCTGGAAAAACACGGCCTCACCTGCGCGATGGTCAGCTTCCCCACCGGCAGTAGTGCCGCCGGCACCACCGTGGGCACCATCGAAAAGGCCTTCAACCGCCTCGAACACCACGACGCGCTGGTTAGAATTTACGAGCCACACCTGATCGCCTCCGCCGCCGCCGGCGCGAAAAACGTCATTGTCTTCTCCGGCAACCGCGACGGCCTCAGCGACGCCGAAGGCCTGCTCAACTGCGCCACCGGCCTCCAGCGGATTCTCCCGCTCGCCGAGAAACTCGGACTCAACCTGGTGATGGAATTGCTCAACAGCAAAATCGATCACCCCGGCTATCAATGCGACCACACCGCTTGGGGCGTCGAGCTTTGCAAGCTCATCGGCAGCCCGAATTTCGGGCTGCTCTATGATATCTATCACATGCAGATCATGGAGGGCGACATCATCCGCACCATCCAACAGAATCACCGATACATCTTCCACTACCACACCGGCGGCTGCCCCGGGCGCCACGAAATCGACGAGACCCAGGAGTTATACTATCCGGCCATCATGCGTGCGATCGCGGACACCGGCTACCGCGGCTATGTCGGCCAGGAGTTTGTCCCGGCGGGCAATGACCCGCTCGCCAGCCTCCGCCGGGCGGTGGAGATCTGCAGCATCCAGACCGCCTGCCGAGAGTAGCTTTCGGTACCCTGATTAGGGTCAGGTTCGCTCTTCCATGGACTGCGGTGGGAAGCGAAGCGCCACACCGCTTTGGATGATTAGGCAGCATCGGCCACCTTGCCTTCGCGAAGAATCCAAAGCGGTGTCGCCGCTGCGCTCTGCCACCGCACTCCATAC
>JBIPND010000460.1:0-3618 GCA_044374015.1 Luteolibacter sp.
TTTCAATTCGAAAACCTAAGCGCTTCACCCACAGCGGTCGCACCGCATGAACCGACTCACATCCGCTTCGACGTTGAAAACATCGGTCAAACTACAGGCACCCCCGAGATCCACGTCGATGGCGAGCCCTACCCTTGCGCCGTCCCCGCCGTGGGTCCCGGCGAAAAAACAACGGTTACCCTAGCACTCCTGCTGCACACCCCCGGCGCGCGGCGTATTACCGTCGGCAAGCTCCCCGCAGTGGAAGTCACGGTAAAACCAGCTCCCGCAAATTTCATACTCCAATCCATCACCGCGGCCCCAACTGCCCTCGTCGGGGCACCTATCCGACTCGAAGTGAAAGTCCGCAATATTGGCGGCGAGGCTGGCACTTACGCCGTGCCATTGCGGGTAAACGGTGAGGCGGCTTCCGCCACAGAGGTGCGCTTGGGTCCGGGCGAAACCACCACAGCCCACCTCACTCACTGCTTCGAGCAACGCGGCAACCATGTCGTCCAGGCGGGCGAAGCTCTGACACAACAGATCCAAGTCGGCGAGCCAATGGAGAAACGATTCAAGTCCTTTTCTAACTCATCCATCGCCGATTTCAAACAATCCGGCCCCTGCGACTTCTTCATCCGGGCCACCGGCATCATCGGAAACTCCTGGATCGAGGAAAACAACGGCGCTGAAGCGTCATCGGACGCCTATGCCGCGCTCTACCTTCCCGAGGCCGCGAAATCGCAATCCGTCATCACGGTGAAGATCCATAGCCTCGATCTCGTCAGCAACCACACCAAAGCCGGCATCATGATACGGAACTCCATTCCCCATGCGGGCAGCCCCGGAGGCTATCTCATCCACGGCATCAACGGCTACTATGGCGGTGTCGGCAACATCGAGTGGGATCAGGACGAGGACGGATACCTCGAATCACACGCCGTATTCGATCCCGGCGGCTATCCGAAATGGCTCGCACTAGAGAAGGACGGACACAACTTCCGTTGCTTCTACAGTTCCGACCAAGGCCAAACCTGGAAACTCCATCGAACCATCCATCTAAGCTCCGCTGCCGATGACCAGGATGTCGGGCTTTTCGTTGCGTCCGACACCGAAGACAAGGCAGCTCTCGTCCGCTTCTCGGACTTCGAGGTAACGAGCGGGCCTTTCCGGGGGAAAATCGTCTCCGAAAATGCGAAGGAGCCGACCAAACAACCGGAGCAACCTTACTAAGAAGTGTGGCAACAAGCGCCGACGCAGCCTACCTGATTCAAGGGATGGCCAGCGGTAACAAGGCTGCCAACTTTGCGAATATCATTATGAAAAAAACCTTCATTTTTGCTTTATCATTTTTGATTCTGGGATTGGCAATCCCGCTCGCGGCACTGCCAGCCGAGCCCCTTGTTCAAGACAAGGTGTTTTATGCAGGCTCCGGCGCGGACGCAGTCTTTTGGTGCGCTCACCGCCTCTCGGACGGGACCATCGTCATCGGTGGTGGTGCGAAATCGATCGAATGGCTGAAAAAACAGGCCAAAGTGGCGGCGTTGGGTGGCGCACTTCCCGAAGTGATCCGAGGAGAGAGATCCGCGTTTCTCATCCATCTTTCCGCCGACCTCGGCAAGCTGCTTGGCGCGGTGGCGCTTCCTGTCGGTTTCGCCAATGAAATCCGCACCATCCGCAGTACCGAAACACCTGGCCAGCCCACCGGGGCGCTGCACGTATCAGGTTCCATCCAAAAGAACGGGCGCAACGGCAAACCTGGTGCGGGATACTTCATCGCGCGGCTCGATCACAATTTCCTAGCAGCATCACCGTCGGCCGCGGAATGGGTGATCGCGCTGGAGTCCACGGGTGCCCTTGCCGAGACCCAGCCGTGGGACGTGGGGGCGGACGGCCGGGTGGTCTTCGCCCAGGGCGGCTCTTATGGCAATGACTGGATGTCGGTGGATGCAGTGGATGCCACCGGCACGCCGACAGTCGTCCCGGACTGGCCGCGGCACTGGCACGCCAACGGCGAATATGAGGGATTGGCGAAGGACTCGCCGAAACCCGTCATGCATTCCGGCATCATCCTCAAGATCGCTGGGCGTGGCGATTTTCGATCTAGCACGAGGGCCGACTTTGAACTGGAGTCGAGTGATGGAAACGGGGGCGTCAAAAAAGGAAAGTGGCCGTTTGATGCGATGTTTGACGGCTACTTCGATCTACAAACACGCAAGACATCGCCCGTCACTGGGACCGGCAAGGGCTACTACGGCTACCGCTGGGGGGGGAACGCCTGCGCCCATGTCGGAGCCATCGCAATCGACCGCCGCAATGGCCGCCTGTTTATCGGAGGTAACAACAAGTCAAAGCTGCCCGACGGGTTGCCAGACTTTGAACCGTGGGTGGTTGCCATGGAAGCAAGTGGCCGCCTGATGTGGTGGCAGCGCCTTTACGCCGAGTCAAAAGGGGTTTCGACGCCGGACCAGTATGTGGACGGCATCGCCGTGGACTATCGGATGCCCGCAGACAAGGGCGGTGCTGTCGTCGTGCTGGCCCGCGCGCACGGCAACAACGTGAACAACTTCTGGACGGCGGATGGCGTCGTCCATGCAGCCAACCCGAAGACCGGCTATCAGAAAAAGTTTACCGGCAAAAACGGCAACATTCACTACCAATGGATCGGTCGCATGACTGCGGATAAGGGTGAAATGCTTCATGCCACTTATGCCGCCGAGTTTACCGAAGGGGCGAAGTTCAATCTAAAAACACGCATGAAGGATCCTCTTCTCGATCACTGGCCGGACATCAATGCGGGCTGGCCGGACTTCAACACTACGCGGCTACGCCCTGTCGTGGCTCTGGACGCCACCGGAGCAGTTCACGTGGTGGGCACCGGTCGCAACACGGTCACCACGAGGAACGCCTGGCAGGCTTTTCCAAGTCCGCTCGACGCCGGCCGCGGCATCGGCTCGTGGAACGACTTTGTCCGCGTCTATCAACCGGACCTGACTTCGCTCGCCTACAGCTCACTGCTTACCGGTGCATGGGATCGCGCCGATGGCAAGGGTGGCGGCAACGTGACGCTGCGCGGTGTCTGCCCCGTGCCAGGCGGCGTGATCGCGGTGGGCGGAATCAAAGCCGACGGTGCCGACCTGCCGACTGCAAACGCCCCGGCTTGGGGCAGTGCGAACCGTGAGGGTTCAGGTGCCGTGGTGGCCCTACTGGGTATCCGTCCGATTGCGGAGTAATATAAGCAGACCACGATCTAGCCACCGTGCAACGGCGTGTTCTCTTGAAAGTTATCCACAATGAGCTGATTCGAGATTGGGTCTGAAGCTCGTCGGAGAAGCGGACTATCGTGGGCCAACTCCCTCTTCCTTGCGATGATTGTTGGCGGATGGCATGAGGGCTTGAGAGCTCGATGAATTGGTGACCTCTGGCAGGTTCCGTTTACAAGAACGAACCAACGGGAGACCGCCGATTCCTCTCAAGGCCCTACCCAACCAAATGCACTTCATCAATAGCTTCGTTTACTATTCCGTCAGAGTGCGCGGCACAGGAGACTCGGCACGCATCGTTAAGGTACGATCCCAAGTCCCTGCGATCCCTCGCGCTCAAGGAATTTTTCGCAGCCTTCCGGCAATACTACAGTCC
>JBIPND010000461.1:0-3614 GCA_044374015.1 Luteolibacter sp.
GGCTCGGCGGCGGAAGCGGAAATGGACAGGGCGGCGGTGATGGCGGGCAGCAGGAATCGGGCGGATGGTTTCATGGTGGGTGGATTGGGAAATGGATGCAGGTTTCCCGCCTTGCTGCGCACCAGCGCAACGGCGGGGCTTGGATTACCGGGGCGACGCGCCGATTCTTACGGACTTATCGCTGGCCGGTAAGGAGCTACGACACTTTTGTCGTAGGCGGAACGGGAAGCCAATGAGGGAGAGTTTCACGCGGTTCATTGGCCCCGCTTCCGACTTGCACCACAGGAGCACCCACCGCTTGGGTGGACAAACACGGTGCTAACTTGGGACGCAGGGAACGCCTGTAGCGGCGTGTCTATGACCGCCGTGCGGATGGGAACGCGCGGAGCCACACCTTCGCCAGGCATTGGCATCGGCGCTCATAGAGACGCCGCTACAAGCTGTTTCATTGGCTCAGAAACTCGGAAGTTAGTGACTCCTCACTTCCCGAACTCGCTGACCAGGGCGGAGACCGTGGCTTTGGCGTCGCCGTAGAGCATGCGGGTGTTTTCGCCGAAGAAGAGGGCGTTTTCGAGGCCGGAGAAGCCGGTGCCTTTGCCGCGCTTGAGGCAGTAAACGGTCTTGGCTTCGTGGGCATTGATGATCGGCATGCCGTAAATCGGGCTGCCGGGATCGGTGAGCGCGGCGGGGTTCACCACGTCGTTGGCACCAATGACGATGGCGACGTCGACCGTCGACATGATCGGGTTCACCTGGTCCATTTCGAACAGTTGTTCGTAGGCGACGTCCGCTTCGGCGAGCAGCACGTTCATGTGGCCGGGCATGCGTCCGGCGACCGGGTGGATGGCGAAACGGATTTCCGCGCCGTTGGCTTCCAACAGCTCGGCGAGTTCCTTGACGGCGTGCTGGGCCTGCGCGACGGCCATACCGTAGCCGGGGATGATGACCACGCTTTGCGCAGCCTCTAACACGTAGTAGGCGTCCTCGGTCGAGGAGGCTTTCATTTCGCCCTGGACCTCGCCGGCGGCCTGGGTGGTGGCGCCGAATCCGCTGAAGAGCACGTTGCCGATGCTGCGGTTCATCGCCTTACACATGATCAGGGTGAGGATGATGCCGGACGCGCCGACGAGGCAGCCGGCGACGACGAGCACGTTGTTCAGGATGATGAAGCCGGCCATCGAGGCGGCGATGCCTGATAGCGAATTGAGCAGGGAAATGACCACCGGCATGTCACCGCCGCCGATGGGAAGAGTCATCAACACGCCAAGTGCGAGCGCGAGGATCACCAGCACGATCCCGGCCACGAAGGCTATTTGGTTGTCAACGCCCACGGTCATCAGGCCAATGCCGGCCAGCGCGGCGGCCATCACGAGGAAGTTGATCAGCTTTTGCCCGGCGAACAGCGTGGCCTGGCCGGAAATTTTCGCCGAAAGCTTGCCATAGGCGACGAGGCTGCCGGTGAACGTGACACCGCCGATCAGAACCGTCAGGCCGATGGCGACCACCACAAACCAGCCGGGGACGGTCACCCCGCTTTGCGCTTCCAACAGTTTCAGATAGTGAGTGATGCCGTTGTCGCGGAGTTTGACATACTCCGCCGCGCCGACGAGCAGCGAGGCGAGTCCGCCGAAGCCGTTGAACATCGCGACCATTTCGGGCATGCCGGTCATTTGCACCCGATAGGCGGCAATCCCGCCGATGACCGCGCCCAGCGCGATGCCGCCGGCGACCATCCGCCAGTCGAGGCCGAGGTAGAGCAGCGTCGCGACCACGGCTAACAACATACCGACCGACGAGAGGCGGTTGCCGCGGCGCGCGGTGTCGGCGGAGCCGAGCATTTTGATCCCGAAGATGAACAGAATCGAGGAAATGATGTAGAGCAGATTGATGAGGACGGCGTTCATGCTTTCGGTCCTCCTTTGCTGGAATCACCCTTTTTTTTGAACATGCCGAGCATCCGGTCGGTGACCATGTAGCCGCCGACGACGTTGATGGTGGCGAGCACCACCGCGGCAAAGCCGAGCCATTTCGCGGCGGGCGATTCGCCGACGTTGAGGGCCAGCAAAGCGCCGACGATGGTGATGCCGGAAATCGCGTTGGAGCCGCTCATCAGCGGCGTGTGCAATTGCGAGGGCACTTTCGCGATCAGCTCGAAGCCGAGAAAAATCGCCAGCGTGAAGGCGAACAGAATTAACAGCAGCGGGGCGAGTTCCATGGGGATTCGTTAGTTAGATTTTCCGGAAACGTTCGTGAACGATCTGGCCGTCGTGGGTGAGCATGCAGCCTTTGATGATTTCATCGTCCGTTTTGAGCGGGAAGGTTTTGGCTTCGGCGTCCCAGAAGTGTTCGATCAGGTTGACCATGTTGGCGGCGAACATCTGGCTGGCGTGGCGCGGCACCTGGCGCTCGAGCGCGCTCCAGCCGATGATGCGCACGCCGTTTTCCGTGACGATTTCCTGATCGGCGACCGTGCCCTCGACATTGCCGCCACCCTCGGCGGCGAGGTCCACGATGATGCTGCCGGGACGCATGCCGGAAATCATCTCGCGGGTGAGCAGGATGGGTGCCTTGCGGCCGAAAACCTTGGCGGTGGTGATGACGATGTCGCAGGCGGCGCAGACTTTGGCCATGCCGTCGCGTTGGAGTTTCACCTGTTCCGGCGTGAGTTCCTTGGCGTAGCCCTGCTCGGTTTGGCCGACTTCGCCGATGTCGATTTTGACAAATTTCGCGCCCAGCGATTTCACCTGCTCCTCGACCACCGGCCGGGTGTCGAAGGCCTCGACCCGCGAACCTAACCGCCGGGCGGTGGCGATGGCCTGCAATCCCGCGACGCCGACGCCGATGATGAACACCTTCGCCGGAGAAATCGTACCCGCAGGCGTCATCATCATCGGCAGGATCGAGTCGAGCTGGCTGGCGGCGGTGAGGACGGAAACGTAGCCCGCCAGATTTGCCTGGCTGCTGAGCACGTCCATTTTTTGGGCGATGGTGGAGCGCGGGATCAACTCGCTGCACAAGGCGGTCACCCCGGCCGCGGCGTAAGCCTCGATGAGCTCGGGCGATGCGAACGGCTCCATCAGGCCGGTGGCCAGCGAGCCGGGTTTTTGAAGACGGATTTCATCGGGCTCGGCGGGCAGCACGCGCAGGACGAAGTCTGCCGTGCCGATGGCGGAGGGCCGGTCAGTCATGATGATCCCGCCGGCGGCTTCATAATCGGCATCGAGGTGACCGGCTGCGCTTCCGGCACCGGATTCGATCGCGACCCGGGCACCGAGTTTGACCAGCTTGGCGGTGGCGGCAGGGACCAGCGCGACGCGGGTCTCTAACGGACAGTTTTCCTTTGGGACGAAGAATAACATGTTTTTTAAACCGGAACTTCTTCCGGAACCTCACCCTGCGACTTAAGCGAAGTTCCACACCTCTTCACAAGGGCAATCTGACGGCGCGATAAATGATGCACAGCAATCGAAAACAAACGCGGGAAGGCACGGCGGATTTCGGCGCCATTCAACTCGCCGTTAAAACACTTTTCCGCCACGTGCAAGACCTTGCAGGTTTTGTCGTGAAGTCCGTCAACCATTTCCTCGACGACAAGGAGCCGCGCATCGAGGTGG
>JBIPND010000462.1:0-3613 GCA_044374015.1 Luteolibacter sp.
CCTCACACCTCGGCGGGAACAGCTCGCTCTCATTCGTCAACGACGGCCAATACCGCTACGAGGTCCGCTTTCCGCTGATAGAAGCCCGGCAGGTTCGGGTGACCTTCGCCAATCCCGCGGGAGCTGCCTGCGGCCTCACCGAGCTGGAGCTGTGGGGGCCGGGCCGCTATCCCTATCAGCCGGCGCCGCCGCCGCTTGGAAACCTTGCCTTCAACCCGCAGCCGGAGGGATTTCCCAAGGCCACCGCCTCGTTCTCAGATCCATTCGGTGGCAAGCCCGACAAGGCCATCGATCGCAGGCTCGTTTTCACCCCGACGCCGATGAGCCGCTGGACCAGCTACGGCTCGCCGAATCCGGAGAGCGACACTTGCCGAGCGGGGCGAGCGGTTCGGGTTTGTGAGGGGGCCCCGGCGGATGCCGTTGGTGAGACTGGCGGCACCCATGGCGCGGATGGCGGGTGCGATCACGAGAGCGAGGTTTTTCCCGGCTGGCCGCCATGGAGCATCCGGGGGGGGGGGGAGCTGGACCTCTCCTTTGATACAGGCGGATGAACCCGGTTTGACACCTGCACGGCAGTGATGCACAAGCCCCGGGGAACTTTTCCGCATATGAACCTGCCTCCGTGAAACTTCTACCGCATCTTCGCTCCCGTGCCCGGACCTCCATTTTGCCCGAAGAGGGAATCAAACCCATGAGGCATTGCTCTCGCGGGCAATCCGCCAGTCGGGCCTTTTGGGCAACGGCGCTTGGGGCGGTTATCTCCGCAATGCTTGCGACCATGACAACGACGGCCGCGGAATCGAAAATCAACATCCTCTTGATGGTTGCCGACGATCTGCGGGACACCCTGGGTTGCGATGGCAATGCCGCGGCCAAGACGCCCAACATGGACCGCCTTGCCAGGCGCGGCGTGCGTTCCGACCGGGACAAAAACACGTTGTTCGAGCGCAGTTGTCGCGGGCCGCTGATCGTGTGCGCGCCGGGTGCAAAAGCCGGTCAGGCATGCCGGTCGCCGGTTGAACTCGTGGACTTGTCTCCGACGGTCATCGATTACTGCGGCCTCACCGCAGCCCATGATCTCGCCGGCCGGAGCCTGCGGCCGCTGCTCATGGACCCCACAAGCCCCGGCAAGTCAGCCGCCTTCACCCTGGTCGTGCGCGACAAGGGCCGCTGCGACCAGAGTGTCCGCACGGACCGCTGGCGATACACGCGCTGGAGCGATGGCACTTCCGAACTCAAGGATCCCCAGGAAACCCATGATTTAAGCGGGAATCCGCGTTACGCTGATGAAATCATCACCTTGGGAAAGCTGCTGGATCAAATCGGAGGATTCGCTGCGGCAAGACCGAAGTCCTCGCCGTGATTTCCCAACATTGAAATGAGTCCAGCCATTCCCATGAAAGTCATTGCCGCCATCGCCACCCTCCTCCTTGTGCACACTCTCGGCGCGGCGGAAAAACCCAACATCATCGTCATTATGGTCGATGACATGGGCTACTCGGACATCGCTCCTTACGGCGGCGAGATCGAAACTCCGAATCTCGCTGCCCTTGCCAAAAGCGGTTTGCGTTTCACCCAATTCCATAATTCCGCCCGCTGCTGTCCCACCCGGGCCACACTCATGACCGGTCTCCATCCGCATGAAGTCGGCATCGGCCACATGACCGGAGAAAAAAATTCCGGCGGCAGTGCCCGCCCACCCGCCTATGCCGGCAACCTGAACGATTCCTGCATCACCCTGGCCCAAGCCTGCAAGTCCGCCGGTTACGCCACTTTCATGACCGGAAAATGGCATCTGTCCGGATCCGCTCAGGCGGACTGGCCGCTCCAGCGCGGCTTCGACCGCTACTATGGCTGCCTCAGTGGCGCGACCCACTATTTCGAGCCCTACGACTGGCGTGTCATGTATGACGGCAACACTCCGGATCCCCATCCCAAGAGCACCACGGATCGGCGCTTCTACACCACCGACGCCTTTACGGACCACGCGATCCGCTTCATCAACGAACACCAAAAAGGGGCCACCAAAGACGCGCCGTTTTTTCTCTATCTCGCTTTTACCGCGCCGCATTGGCCGATCCACGCTCCCGACGAGGAACTGGCCAAATACCGCGGTAAATACCGCATCGGCTGGGATCAACTGCGTGAGCAACGTTATCAACGCCAACTCGCTTCCCATCAAATTCCCACCGCGTGGAAACTCAGCCCGCGGGATCCCGAGGTCCCCGCGTGGGATTCCCTCGATGAAAAAACCCAAGTCGCCTGCGAGCTTCGCATGGCCGCCTATGCCGCGATGATCGACCGCGTGGACCAGAAGATCGGCGACCTGCTCGCCACCCTTAAAACAAACGGGGACTATGACAACACCCTGATTCTCTTTCTATCAGACAACGGAGCCTGCCCGGAAGGTTCACTCATCGGCGAGGGCGGTCCCATCAAGGACCGCGCTCCCCGGACCCCGCTCAACCTCCCGAACTATGGCCAGGCATGGGCGAACGCCTCCAATACCCCCTATCGACTCTACAAACACCTGGCCCACGAAGGCGGTTCCAACACCCCGTTCATCGCCCACTGGCCGGCACGCATCAAGCCTGGCCGCGATTGGTTCCGCGAACCGGCCCAACTCATCGACATCATGCCCACCGTTATCGAAATCACCGGCGCTTCCTATCCGGAAGAAAACCACGGCAAGCCGGTCCCGCCGCTTGACGGAATCTCACTCACTCCCGCCTTCGACGGCAAGCCGCTCGGCCGCAAGTCACCGCTGTTCATGGAACATGAAAACAACGCCTTCGTCATCGATGGCGACTGGAAACTCGTCGGGCGTGAGGTCTCACCGCCGAAGGGCTTGCAGAAAATGAAATGGGAGCTCTATCACATCGCGGAGGATGGCACCGAACTCGACAACCTCGCCGACCGGAAAACCGAAATCGTCGAAGACCTCTCCAACCAATGGAGCCGCTGGGCCAAACGGGTCGGAGTGTTTCCGAAACCCAAAGGCAAGAAGCGTTGAGAGGCATCTGATGGGTTGGTCATGATTTAATATACTTATGAGTCTAAAACGAATATTTCCCCTGAGAGCGCTGCTTGCGATCTCGCTTCTCGCCGCTGGACTCCTGCGGGCTGCGGACGAGGCACCCTTCTCTCTCTTCAGTTATTTCAAGAAGAATGGCGAATCCGGAATGCACCTCGCCGCCAGCCGGGATGGTCTGGTGTGGAACAAGCTCGGCGGCGGGAAATCGTTCCTGACCTCGAAACTCGCCGATGGCTTGATCCGCGACCCCAGCCTGGTCCAGGGCGCGGACGGCACTTTCCACCTGGTCTGGACGCCGGGCTGGTGGGAGAAAGGCATCGGCTACGCATCGTCCAAGGACCTGATCACCTGGTCGGAACCCCGCTGGCTGCCGGTCATGGAACACGAACCCACCGCGCTGAATGCCTGGGCTCCCGAACTCCATTACAACCCGCAAGACGGCCAGTTCATGATCCTCTGGGCCTCGACCATTCCCGGCCGTTTTCCGGATACGGACCACCCGGGAGGCGATAAAACGCGGGACGGCGCTACGGCCAATCACCGCCACTATTTCACCACCACCCGGGATTTCCAGGAATT
>JBIPND010000463.1:0-3608 GCA_044374015.1 Luteolibacter sp.
CGCAGAAAAAAATCTGCCAGGTCGCCGCGCACGGTTATTCGTCCTACGGCAATCAAATCGGCCTCGCCACCGGCCAGGTCGCCGAAGTCTATCACCCCGGCTACGTCGCCAAGCGCCTTGAAATCGGCGCGGTCGTCGCCGCAGCCCCGCGCTCGCAGGTTTTCCGCGGCAGCCCGGCGCCCGGCGATGTGATCCTGCTGATCGGCGGCCGCACCGGCCGCGACGGCGTGGGCGGCGCCACCGGATCCTCCAAGGAACACACCGAAACCGCCCTCGAAAACTCCGCCGAAGTCCAAAAAGGCGACGCCCCCACCGAGCGCAAGATCCAACGGCTGTTCCGCAACCCGGAACTCACCCGCAAAATCAAAATCTGCAACGACTTCGGCGCCGGCGGCGTCTCCGTAGCCATCGGTGAAATCGCTCCCTCGCTGGTCATCCACCTCGATGCCGTTCCGAAAAAATACGAGGGCCTCGATGGCACCGAACTCGCGATTTCCGAATCCCAGGAACGCATGGCCGTCTGCGTCGATCCGGCTGAAATCGCCTACTTCATCGCCGAGGCCGACAAGGAGAACCTCGAATGCGTCCACGTCGCCGACGTCACCGACAGCGGCCGCCTGATCATGACCTGGCGCGGCAAAACCATCGTCGATCTCAGCCGCGCCTTCCTCGACACCAACGGCGTCCAACAGACCGCCAAGGTCCACGTCAGCTCCCCCACCCTGACAGGCGGTTTCTCTTCCCACCCCGAACAACTAACAGTACAGCTCGCCTCCCTCAACATCTGCTCGCAAAAAGGCCTCGGCTCGAGGTTCGACGGCTCCGTCGGCGCGGGCACCGTGCTGTGGCCTTTCGGCGGGAAAAACCAACTCACGCCGCCCGACGCGATGGTGGCGAAGCTGCCATTGTTGGAAGGCGACACCGACGTCGCCACCTTCATGGCCTGGGGCTTCGACCCCTATCTATCCGAAAAATCGCCCTTTCACGGTGCGGTTTACGCCGTCACCGAATCGGTCTGCAAGGTGGTCGCCGCCGGCGCGCGACTGCCCGACGTGCGCCTCACCCTTCAGGAATATTTCCCGCGCCTCGGCAACGACCCGAAGCGCTGGGGACTGCCGTTCGCCGCGCTGTTAGGGGCGTTCCACGCGCAACACTCGCTGCGCCTCGCCGCCATCGGCGGCAAGGATTCGATGTCCGGCTCGTTCAACGAGCTCGACGTCCCGCCGACCCTCGTTTCCTTCGCGCTCGCGCCCGGCAAAGCCAGCCTCGCCCTGTCCCCGGAGTTCAAACAACCGGGCTCCCTGATTTCATTCATCGAAATCCCGCGGGATGACGACCAACTCCCGGATTTCGCCGCCCTCCAGCAGACCGCCGCCGCGCTGCACCAACTGAACGTGGATGGCAAAATCCTCTCACTCCATCACATCGGCCAGGCCGGCATCGCCGCCGCCCTCGCGAAAATGGCTTTCGGCAACCACATCGGCGCGGAAATCAAGGCCGACCTCGACCTCACCCGCGAACGTTATTTCGGTTTCCTCATCGAGCACGCTGACCCGCTCCCCGTGGAATTCGGCGCGAACACTCTCGGCACCACCACTGAAGTCGGCGTGCTCGCCCTCAACGGCGAAACCCACACCCTCACCGAACTCCAGAACGCCTGGACCGCCACGCTCGAACCCATTTATCCCACCGAACCCGAATCCTCTCCCCTTGGCGATCTTGGCGACTTGGCGTTTCAAACCTCTTCCTCCAACAGCCCCTCTCCAAAAACCAGGATCAAAAAGCCCAAGGTTTTAATCCCCACCTTCCCCGGAACCAACAGCGAATACGACTCCGCCAAGGCCTTCCGCGAAGCCGGCGCCGACGCGCAAATCCTGGTCTTCCGCAATCTAACCGCCAGACACATCGAGGAGTCCATCAAGTCTCTCGCAGAAAAAATTTCCAACAGCCAGATCCTGATGTTCCCCGGCGGGTTCAGCGCGGGTGACGAACCGGACGGCTCCGCGAAATTCATCGCCACCATCATCCGCAATCCACGGGTGTCCGACGCGATCATGGACCTGCTGAAAAACCGCGACGGCCTGATCCTCGGCATCTGCAACGGCTTCCAGGCGCTCATCAAAACCGGCCTCGTGCCCTACGGCGAAATCCGCGACCCCGATGCCGCCGCTCCCACGCTGGTTCATAACAGCATCGGCCGCCACATCTCCTGCTACGCGAACACCCGCGTCGTCAGCACGCTCTCGCCGTGGCTATCAAAAAATCAGTTGGGAGACCTCCACAGCGTGCCGCTGTCCCACGGCGAGGGCAAATTCCACGCCTCGGCCGAGGTCATTGCCGCTCTCGCAGCCAGCGGCCAGATCGCCACCCAGTATGTGGACGAAACCGGCAACCCTTCGATGGACATCGCCGTGAACCCGAACGGCTCGTTTGCCGCGATCGAGGGCATCACCTCGCCCTGCGGCCGGGTCTTCGGCAAAATGGCGCACACCGAACGCGCCGGCTCTCAGGTCGCCAAAAACCTCCCCGGCATCAAACACCAGCCGATTTTCGAAGCCGGCGTCGCCTGGTTCGCCTAAAAACCGCGAGAACATCCGCCGCAGGGGACGAGGGTCCGATCGCGGCGAAACCGGTGCCCTGATCATTTCCGGATGCGCCAGCTTGTTGCAATAACAAGCTGGCAGTGGATATTGTGGAGTTTCCCACCTTTCGTCTCCCATGAAAGCATCCCCCCAAATCAGGACCGGCCTGAGTGCCGATGAAATCAAACAGGCGTTCCTCGACAACCTGAGCTGTGGCATGGGCCGCGTCCGGGCCGTCGCCACCGAACACGACCTCTATTTCGCGCTCGCTCTAACCGTCCGCGACCGGTTGTTCCAACGCGCGGTCGCCAGCATGACCAACCTTGGCCTCACCAACACCCGGCGCGTCGCCTACCTGTCCGCCGAGTTTCTGCCAGGCCCCCACCTCGCCAACAACCTGCTCAATCTCGGCATCACCGAAGCCACCCGCGCCGCGCTCGCCGATCTCGGCCACGATCTTGATGAAATCCTCGCCCAGGAAGAGGAACCGGGGCTGGGCAACGGCGGGCTGGGACGGCTGGCGTCCTGTTACATGGACTCGCTCGCATCCGTCGAGGTGCCGGCCATCGGCTACGGCATCCGTTATGAATTCGGCATCTTCGATCAGACCATCTGCGATGGCTGGCAGTGCGAGATCACCGACAAATGGCTGCGCTGCGGCAATGCCTGGGAAATCGCCCGTCCGGACATCACCTTCGACGTCGGCTTTGGCGGCCACACCGAGACCTGGACCGATGATCAGGGTCGCTATCAGGTTCGCTGGATTCCCGCTACCAAGGTCATGGGCGCCGCCTATGACACTCCGATCGCGGGCTATCAGGTCGGCACTTGCAACACCCTGCGGCTGTGGAAGGCCGAGGCCGTCGAATCCTTCAACTTCGAGGCGTTCAACCATGGCGACTACGATCGGGCGGTCGAAAACAAAGTCGCCTCGGAGACCATCACCAAGGTGCTCTATCCCAACGACGAGGCCCACCACGGCAAGGTGCTGCGGCTTAAACAGCAGGTGTTTTTCAGCAGCTGCTC
>JBIPND010000464.1:0-3600 GCA_044374015.1 Luteolibacter sp.
GCCGAGAAGGTTTTCCTTATCCTGGCGGTGAAGAAAACGGTGAAATTCGGGATGGATATTCATGGGGTAGACGAAGAGTCTGAAAGTCGAAGGTCTGAAAGTCAAAAGTCGAAGAAAAAAGACGAAGCGTCGAAGCTATTGAGCTTTTGATGTCGAAGATCTTCGACTTTCAGACCTTTGACCTTCGGACTTTGAGACACATTTCAAATACCTTTGCCGATGATGAATGAGTTGAAGCCGTGCTGCTGGAGGGCGGCGGCGGGGAGGATTCCGCGGCCGTCGAAGACGAAGGCCGGCTTGAGCATCAGCTCGTAAACGCGGGGCAGGTCAAGGGTGCGGAATTCGTCCCACTCGGTGAGGGTGGCGAGGGCGTGGGCGCCTTTGACGGCGGAGTAGGGATCCGGGGCGATTTCGATGTTGAAGTTGATGATGTCCTGGGGGACGCCGACTTCCAGCAGGTCGCGGTGGATGGTTTCGACTGGCACTTGGGGGTCGTAGATCACGACGTGGGCGTTCTCGGCGACGAGGTCGCGCACGATGTTGATGGCGGCGGATTCGCGGGTGTCGTTGGTGTCCTTTTTGAAGGCGAATCCGAGGATGGCGATGCGCTTGCCATTGACCGTGTTGTAGAGGGTGCGGACGATTTTTTCGACAAAGCGGGATTTCTGCCAATCGTTCATGGTGACGACCGAGCGCCAGTAGGTGGCGGCTTCGGGGAGGTTGAAGGACTCGCAGAGATAGACCAGGTTGAGGATGTCTTTCTGGAAACACGAGCCGCCGAAACCGACGGAGGATTTGAGGAACTTCGCGCCGATGCGGGAATCGGCACCGATCGCGCGGGCGACTTCATCGACGTCGGCTCCGGTGGCTTCGCAGAGGGCGGAGATCGAGTTGATCGAGGAAATGCGCTGGGCGAGGAAGGCGTTGGCGACGAGCTTCGAGAGCTCGGAGGACCACAGGTTGGTGGTGATGATCTTTTCGCGTGGCACCCAATTGGCATAGACCGAGACGAGGGCTTCGAGGGCGGCCTGGCCCTCGGGGGTCTGCTCGCCACCGATGAGGATACGATCCGGGTTTTCCATGTCGGCGACGGCGGTCCCCTCGGCGAGAAATTCGGGATTGGAAAGGACCTGGAACTTGGCGTTGGTGACCGAGTTGGCGGTGAGGATGGACTGGATGGCGGTGGCCGTTTTCACCGGGATGGTGGACTTCTCGACGATGATTTTGTCGCCTTCCGAAACCTCCGCAATGATGCGGGCGGCGGCCTCGATATAGCGCAGGTCGGCGGCGCGGCCCGCGCCGATACCGTAGGATTTGGTGGGTGTGCCGACGCAGACGAAGATCAGATCCGCGGCGGCGATCGCGGGCTTGATGTCGGTGCTGAAGTGGAGATTGGTGCCGCGGGCGGATTCGACGACTTCCTGCAGGCCCGGCTCGTAAACCGGGAGGTGGTCCGAGTTCCAAGCGTCGATGCGGGCTTGGTTGAAATCGCAGACGGTGACTTGGATGTGAGGGCACTTGGCGGCGATCATGGCCATGGTGGGACCGCCGACGTAACCGGCACCGAGGCAGCAGATGTTTTTAATATTCATGGGTAGGGTGTGAGTGGGATGTGGTTTAAGGGTCTGAAGGTCTAAAGGTCTAAAGGTCTAAAGGTCTAAAGGTCTAAAGGTCTAAAGGTCTAAAGGTCTAAAGGTCTAAAGGTCTAAAGGTCTAAAGGCCGAAGAAGTCGAAGAAGTCGAAGAAGTCGAAGATGTCGAAGATGTCGAAGATGTCGAAGATGTCGAAGAAGTCGGGTCGAAGGGAGGGGCTTGATTCTTATGACTTTCAGACCTTCGACTTTCAGACTTTCGACTCTTCAGCCGCGGATGTGGTCGCGGAGGAGGTGATAGAGGAAAAGCGAGTTGTAGGTGAAGTAGCGTTTGAAAAGCCGGCGGGGCTCCATGGCGAGGCGGTAGGCCCACTCGCAGCCGAGGCGTTGGACGAGTGGCGGGGCCTGGCGGACTTCGCCGGCGTGAAAAGCAAAAGCCGCGCCGATGCCGAAATAAACGCCGGGTGGCAGGCGATGTTTGTGATGCGCGATCCAGTGTTCCTGTTTCGGGCAGCCGAGCCCGACCCAGATGAGATTGGCTCCCGAGCTGCGGATTTTTTCGCAAATGCGGTCGAACTCGTCATCCGGCCATTCGCCGAACGGCGGCGAGTGGCTGGCGGCGATGTGGACGCTGGGAAATTGTTCGGAAAAGGTGGCGAGAAGCCGGTCGAGCGTGCTCGGTTTTCCGCCTAGCAGAAAATGTTTGAATTCCGGGGACCGGCCGGCGGTGGCTTTGAGCGTTTCGAGCATCAGGGTCGGGCCGTAAACGCGGACGGTGAGTTTTTCATCAGCCGCGAGGTGGGCGTTGACCACCCAGACGAGCGGCATCCCATCGGGGCAGATCAAATCGAACTGGCGCATGGATTCGCCGAACGAGGCGTCCGCTCGCGCGAGCGCGGCGACGTGGGTGTTAGCCGCCTCCACCGCGTAGGCGCGGGAGGGGTTCTTCGCGTGGGCGAGGACCCACTCCACGGCACCGGCGTAGGTGGTGGCGGCGACGGGCAGGCCGATGACGGAAATGCGTTTCAAGGGTGTTAGGGGAGTCGCGCGGAGTTTCGCTGCGCGGTCCGGAGTTCAAGCTTCAGCTTGCCTCTTCAAGAGCACGGTAAACCGTGAACTCCGGACGGCTTTCCGGTGGCACACAGCCAATGGGGTGCCGCGCAGAAATGCCCGAACCGGTTTGCGCGTGGGAGCTTCCTTCCGCTGTCCGGAGTTCAAGCTTCAGCTTGCCTCTTCAAGAGCACGGTAAACCGTGAATTCCGGACCGGTTTATGGTGGCAGACGGCGATGGGTTTTGGCGGTTGAGTTGCTGGCAAAGGGGCTAGTGGCAGAAGGGTTCCACGCTCCGGAGGTTGGGTTCGGTTAGCACTGCTTGATCGCGCAAGGCCGGGTCTGCGAACAGATAGAGTGCGTAGCCGCCGTGGCCGCCGCCGCAGTATTTGCGGGCGATGGCACCGGGAATCTCGGCTAAAACATCCATGCCCTCGTCGAGCTGGGTGGCATGATAGAAACTCACCCCTTCGGCGAGGCGGGCGATGTCCGCGTGCAACACGCCTTCGCGGGCGAGCCGGCCGCTTTGGGCGATGCGCTCGAAATCGCGGGGCAGGTTGACGACTCCGGGGGTGTCGTGCTGGGTGCCGGTCCAATGGATCGCCATCATGCCAGTTAGGAAGTCGCCGTTGTGTTTGAAATCGAGCACCGGTCGTTGGCCGGAGCGCCAGACGCAGAGGCCGGTCTCGCGGATCACTGCGGGATCCTGCCAACCGACGCCGAGATCGACCTCCGAGTCCACCCCATCGCGGCCGTTGAGCAACGCCCATGCGCCGCTGCCGCCGAGGCCCGCTTGTTTTTCATAGGGCCATTCGCGCAGGGAAACGAGCGGTGAGATGGCGCAGTTGACGATGAATTCACCTGGCCGGGCAAACCGCGGCACGTCGAGCCAGCCGCCGGCAAAATCGATGCGCAGCGGGGCTTCGGTCGGCGCCTGGACCCAGCGCACGATGGAGCTG
>JBIPND010000465.1:0-3593 GCA_044374015.1 Luteolibacter sp.
CAACGCCATCCCGGTCAACGTGCTGTTAGCTCCCGGCAAGGACCCTTTCATCCTGCCGGAACTGCTCGCGCCGGATGATGTGTCCGAAGCGCTGAAGGGTTTGTGAGGATCAAGCCTGGAGAAGTCTGCGCCTCACCGCCTCCAGCGCGGCCTGGCTGACAGCGAGCTTGAAGTCCTTGCGGTTGCGCGGGTGGAAAGTCATCGAGGCCTCGGTGAGGCCGCCCTTGGCCGCCACCGCGAGCCATGCGGTGCCCACCGGCTTTTCCTCGCTGCCGCCGCCAGGTCCGGCGATGCCGGTCACGGCCACGGCGATGTCCGCACCGCTGGCCCGCAACGCGCCTTCCGCCATTTCCCGGGCAACCTCTTCGCTGACCGCGCCGTGGCTGGCGAGGGAACCGGCGGAGACTCCTAACAAGCCGATTTTCGCCTCATTCGCATACGTTACAAATCCATGGGTGAACACCTCGCTCGCGCCGGGAACGTCGGTGATCCGGTCAGAAATCAAACCGCCGGTGCAGCTTTCCGCCGTGGCGAACTTCATGCCGCGCGCCCGCAGCAGGCGCACCACGGTCTCCTCCAACGAAGCGCCGTCGTCACTGATGAGGAAATTCTCGAAACGCTCCAAGGCGATTGCCCGCCCTTGTGCCAGCGCCGCCGGATTGCCGATCAAGCGCAGATCAACCTCGCCGATGTGCGCGCAGTAGCCGTATTCCAATCCGGGCACCTGCGAGAGCTGCTGGTCGATCCCTTCATGAAAATCGCTCTCGCCGATGCCGGTGAATTTCAGCTCCAATGCTTCACTCACCGTTTCCACGCCGGCCAGCGCTTTGAGCCGGGGCACCACTTCATCGTGAAACATCGGATAGAGTTCGCGCGGCGGGCCGGGCAGCAGGAAGACCGCGCAGTTCGAACTGCCGTTCAGGCGTGGCGGCACATACACGCCCGGTGCGGTGCCGTTGCCATTCGGCAGCACATCCGCGCCCACCGGCGCGAGCGCCTGCTTGCGGTTCGACTCGGCCATCGGGCGTCCGCGCAGCGCGAAAAAATCCTCCATCGAGCGCAACGCGGCCTCATCCATGATCAGCTCCAGCCCTAACACCTCCGCCGTGATCGCGCAGGTTAGATCGTCGCTGGTCGGCCCGAGGCCGCCGGTGACAATCACCACATCGGCGCGCAGGATGGCTTCTTCGAGCGCCTCGCGGATCGCATCGCCATCGGGCACCGTGGTTTGGCGGGTGATGCGCAGCCCGAGTTTGAACAACTCCCGGCCGAACCACGCGCCGTGGGTGTTCAGGGTGTTTCCTAGCAGAAGTTCGGTTCCGGTGTTGAGAATCTCAATGCGCATTGGCGCAGCATTCAACGGCCCCCGCATCCGTTCAAGGCCGGATGTGGATTCACCACCTCACCCGCGACGCCAGCGCCCACAGCAATGCCGGCAGCATCAAACTCAGCGCCAGAGTTAACCACGGTGCGTCGCGTCCAGCCTGGCCGATCCAGGCGAACACCAAGCCCATCGGCAGACTGCCGCAGGCCAGTGATGTTAGAAACTTCTTGAATGGCATGCGCAACAGCCCGGCCATGCAGGAAATCACCTCCGGCAAAATCGGCAAGGCCCGCGACAGCGCCACCACCCAGCCGCCGCCGTTTGAAAAAAGCGCGTGGCCCCTATCAAAGTCGCGGCTTCCCAGCCAGCGGCGCGCGGTCCCCTCGCCACAAAGCCGTCCCACGCCGTAGCCCGCCAAGCCGGCAACCATCAGGCCGGCGCTTGCGATCAAGCCACCGAGCCAGGTGCCGTAGATGAAACCCAGTGCTGATAGAACCACCGTGCCCGGCACCGGCAGCACCAGGTCCCCTAACAACATGAGCATCCCCGCCGCCCACGCCCACGGGCCCGCGCCCTCCAGCCAGCGGACGCTGCCTGCCAGCGTGAATTGCGCCTCCCATACGCCGCCCCACAGCAGCCAGCTGCCGAGGACCGGCACGGCGAGAATCAGGAAAAACCAAAACAAGCGCATGCCCGGATCATCCGGCCCGCTCGCGCGGATGCCAAAGAAAAAGCGCCGCCCCGCATGGCGGAGTGGCGCTGGAATTTTAAAATGGCGGCAGATTACTCCGCTGCCGGCTTTTCCTCAGCGCCGCCGGCTCCCTTGGCCTTGGCTTCTTCAAGCTTTTGGATGAAGCCATCCAGGTCGGCTGCGATCTCGCTATCAGGTGCGAACGCCTTGGCCTCGCCCACCGCCTTGATCGCCTCATCGAATTTTTGCTGTTGGGCGAAAACCATCCCGCGGGTGGCCATCAGTTTCTGGGTTTCGGCCGCATCGAATCCGCCGTCTTTCAGGGTCTTGTCGAGCAGCGCCATGGCTCCCTCGAAATCGCCCTTTTGTGCCAGGCCGGAGAATTCACCCTGGAACTTTTCGATCCGCTCCTTGGCTTCGGCCGCCGTGGTGAAACCCGTTTCATCCTTGGGATCGGCGGCTTTGATTTGATCGGCGACGTCGCCATAAAAATTGGCAACCATGGTGTCCTCCAGGTCCATCGCCTTGAGCGCGGCGACCAGCGCCTTGGCTTTTTCAACGCCCGAGGCGCTCTCCGCGGCCTTGAACGACTCGTCCCTAACCGTCTTACGGGCGCGGAGTTCGTCGAGGTGCGCGACGTAGGATTCGGGGCCGCCTTTCTGATAGCCGGTCTTGGCGTAGGGTTTGCCGCTGGCATCGGCAAGCAGGATGGTCGGATATCCCTGGACCCCATACTTTTTCCCGAGCTCCTCGTTTTGTTGGATCGTCGCCTCGGACAACTTGGATTTGTCTTTCGGGTAATCGAGCTCGACCAACACAAACTTGTCCTTCACCCCGTCCTTGAACGGTTGATGACTGAAGACCTCCTTGTTCAGTTTGATGCACCAGCCGCACCAGTCGGAGCCGGTGAAATCGATGAGCAGGTCCTTGTTGGATTCCGTGGCTTCTTTCTGTGCGGCCGCGAAATCCGAGGACCAGCCTTCGCCACCGGCAAAGGCAAGTGCCGAGGTGAAAAGTGCCACGAGGGCGAGACATGCTTTGAGTTTTAGTTTCATAAGTTGAGGGAGTGAGATGAATCTGCCTCGAAAATGGCGGCCGTCGAGGCGATTTTTCAGATCCCCCCGGGGTATCCGAGCCAAGGTCCCAGCCATTTTTCAGCTTCGGCCAAGGTCATCCCCTTGCGCCGCGCATAGTCTTCGATTTGATCCTTCTGCAGCTCGGACAGCGCGAAGTAGTGGCTCTGCGGGTGCGAGAAATACAAGCCGCACACCGCCGCGCCCGGATGCATCGCACAACTTTCCGTGAGCGTCACGCCGGTGACGGCGGATGCACCTAACAAATCAAACAGGATCGGCTTCTCGGTGTGGTCCGGCTGGGCGGGATAACCCGGCGCGGGCCGGATGCCCTGATAGTTTTCATGGATCAGCTGGTCATGCGTGAGCTCGTGCTCGGTTTCGTAACCCCACTCGATGCGCGCCTGGTGGTGGAGGAACTCGGCGAACGCCTCGGCAAAGCGGTCGGCGATCGCCTTGACCATGATCGAACCGTAGGGGTCGATTTCTTTGTCTAACGCTTCCG
>JBIPND010000466.1:0-3586 GCA_044374015.1 Luteolibacter sp.
GGTCAGGAAGTCAGGGAGCGCCGAGGTTTCGCGAGCTGAAAAAGGCCTTGGCCAGAGCACGATGAACACTGCGGAGATGCTGGAAAGCAAGGACTCTGCCAGCGTGCTGGGGGACCTGGGAATGGCGAAGATGCTGCGCTGCCGGGTGAGATATTTTACGGATGGCGCGGTGATCGGCAGCAAGGAGTTTGTGAACGAGGCGTTTGCGAGCGCGCGGGAGCGATTCGGGCCGAAGCGCAAAGACGGGGCGCGGGCGATGCGGGGCAACGGCAGCGGTGCGAAGGGGCTGCTGTGGAGTGTTCGGGATCTGCGGGTCCGGGTTTGAAAGCCGATTGATCAAGCGAGTCAGGCCTCACGGATTCACCGGCAAAGACAAGGGAGCCGGATCGAATGCAGAAGCTGCGAGACGCAGTTGGCGCTGCCTGTGACAGGGAGCCGCAGCTACGGTGGGCTTGGAGCGGAAAATGGGTGGATGCGGAAGAACCAGAGGAAGATGAATCATTTCCGGGCCATTCAAGCGGCGCCCCCCATGCCCAGCCGCGCTGTCGGCCCCGTCGGCCCGGCGAATGGAAAGCCCGAAACTGGTAATCTGACAGCTCCACCCTTGCCAGCCACCGCCGGGATGTTTCAAATCCCGCCGTGAACAAAGACGACCGCGATTTCCTCTTCCACCTGCTCGAAACCCCCAGCCCGACCGGCTTTGAAATGCGGGGCCAACAAGTTTGGGCGGACTGGATCAAATCCTACGCTCCGGAAATCGCCTGCGACGCCTACGGCTCCACCTGGGCCACCCTTCCCGGCAAGAGCACGCGCATCGTCATGCTCGAGTCCCACGCCGATGAGATCGGCTACATGATCAAGCACGTCGACGACAAGGGCTTCCTCCGCATCGACCGGGTCGGCGGCTCGGATGCCGCCACCGCGCGCGGCCGCCGCCTCACCATCCTCGGCGACAAGGGCCCCGTCTCCGGGATCATCGGCAACACCGCCATCCATCTCCGCCGCGATGAGGCCGGCCAGGAAAAAGCCCCGGCCGTTCATGATCTGTGGGTCGATGTCGGCGCATCCAGTGCCGCCCAAGTCGCCGCACTCGGGTTGCGCGTCGGCCACCCCGCTGTCTATCAGGACGGGCCGTTGGAGCTCGCCCACAAGCGCCTCATCGGCCGCGCCATCGACAACCGCATCGGCGGCTACATCATCGCGCAGGTGATGAAACGCATTTCCAGCGGCAAGAAAAAACCCGCGCTCACCCTGCTTTGCCTCAACGCCGTGCAGGAGGAAATCGGCGGCAACGGCGCGATGATGGCCACCTACCGCCTCAAGCCGGATCTCTGTGTCTGCCTCGATGTCACCCACGCCACCGACACCCCCGGCATCGACCCTAACAAATTCGGCTGCGTCAAGCTCGGCGGTGGCCCGACCATTTCCCACGGCACCGCGAACCACCCGCACGTCGTCGAGCGGCTCATCGAAGTGGCGGCCAAGGCCAAAATCCCGGTCCAGCACGAAGCCAGCAGCCGCTTCACCGGCACCGATACCGACAAGATCTTCCACTCCCGCGAAGGCGTGCCGAGCGCCTTGGTCTCGCTGCCACTCCGCTGCATGCATTCCGTGGTGGAGACCGCGCACCTCGACGACATCGCCCACACCATCGACCTCCTCACCGCATTCATCCTCTCGCTAACGGAAAAGGACGTTTTCTCCCAGACCCTCAAATAACCAAGGATCGAGGCAAGAACAGGGCTGCCGGCCCCGCGCCATCCTGTGACGGGTGACTCACCTTGACCAACTGCCGCGGACGACGGGCAATCTGCCTTGGCCGACGACGGTGTAGGTGGTGGGGCCGCGGGCTCCTTCGAGGGAGATGCCGAGGGCGCTTTTCCAAGCGGCGCTCATGCTTTCGCCGGTGTGGCAGCCCCAGCTTTTGCAGTAAGCGTTGCGATCGAAAATGCTGGCTTTGATGCGCGGGAGGTCGTGCTCGTGAAGCCAGGCGGTGGAGGCGGCCATGATGTCGTTGCCGTAGTCGAACATGAAGGCGTGGCGGTTCGAGTGGCCGAAGAAGTCGAAAGTTTTGATCGAGCCGCGCGGGCGGGCGTTGAGGGATTTGAGGAATCCGCCGGAGCTGCTGAACCAGATGAGCGTGACCCGGCGCTTGGCGGCCTGCTCGGCAATCCAGTCGGTGTAGGGTTTGCCGTCCTCACGGCCGCGGGTCTGATAGCCGGGCTGGAAGACCAACCAGACGATGGGGGCGTCGGAGCCGCAAGCGAGGCGGATTTCCGCCATGCGGAGGGTGGCGGCACGGACGAAATTGGCCCACCAGCGGTCGTGTTGGTCGTCGGTGATGCGATAGTTTTCCCACTTTCGGAGGGCCGGGCCGCCGGTGACGATGACGTGGTCGGCGAAGGCCGAGCAGCTAAACAGGAGAAGTGCGAGGGCGATGACGCGGGCGAGGCCAAACATGGGCGGAAGCTAATGCGCACGATCGGGAGTGCAAAGCCGAAAGCAAAAACGCGGCGTGGGAAACCTGCCGGTCACCCCCACCCCGCCGGGCAGGTGCGTCAAGTGATACTCGCACGCGCAGTGATTTGTGGATGGCGCGGAGCGAAATGGAGCGCTGGCTTTAGCCGGCGAGGCTGGTGAATCGCGCGAGCTGAAATGAAACGGGCCGGCTGAAGCCAGCGCTCCGTTAGGCCATGAGCGCCTGTATAACGGGAGCGTTCGGGAGTCTTGATACGGGGAGGGGCGATCTGGGATTGCCCGTGTCATGCCCATGAGAAAACCGTGAAGAGCGATTCTCGCTGCTCATGGGCTCCCCATGGGCGGGGCGGCCGGAGTCCGCCCCTCCTTAGGGGTTACTCGGCGGCGCCGTTGCGGATGATTTCGAGGAAGCTTTGGGGTTCCAGGGCGGCTCCACCGATGAGGGCTCCGTCGATGTCGGGGCAGGCCATGAGTTCGGCGGCGTTGCCGGGTTTCACACTGCCGCCGTATTGGATGCGGATCTTGGCGGCGGCGTCGGCACCGTAGAGTTCGGCGATGACCGAGCGGACAAAGGCGTGGGCGTCCTGGGCCTGCTGCGAGCTGGCGGTGACGCCGGTGCCGATGGCCCAGACGGGTTCGTAGGCGATGACGGTTTCCGCGAGATCCTTCTCAGAGACGCCGAGCAGGCCGCCGGTGATTTGGGTACGGAGCACGGTTTCGAGGTTGCCGGCTTCGCGCTCGGTGAGGGTTTCACCGATGCAGAAGATCGGTTTCAAATTCGCTTCGCGGGCCTTTTTGATCTTGGCGTTGATGGTGGCGTCGGTCTCGCCGAAGATCGCGCGGCGCTCGCTGTGGCCGAGGATCACGTAGTGGACGAAAAACTCGCGCAGCATCAGCACGCTGACCTCGCCGGTGTAAGCGCCGGAGTCGTATTCCGAGCAGTTTTGCGCGCCAATTTGGATGGCGTGGGCATTCTGGACGGCGGTGGCGGTGTGGAGCAGGTCGGCGAGTTTCGGCAGGGAGACGAACGGCGGCGCGATCACGATTTCACAGGCGAGGTTCAGGCCTTGGATTTTCGAGAGGAAGCTCTTGATGAAGTCTTCCGTCT
>JBIPND010000467.1:0-3583 GCA_044374015.1 Luteolibacter sp.
CTGGTTCAAAGGACTTGATCCTGATGAACTCGAACCGCTGATCGCCCAACTCACCGGCGAGATCGTGATCCACTTCCGGTGGGCGAGCGTGGGGGAGGTGACGCCCAAGCTGTGCCACCCGTTCCCGGTTTCCAGCAAAGCGACCACCCGCCTGTCCGGCCATGCCCGCGCCGTGCTCTTCCACAACGGAACGTGGCCGCAGTGGCGCGAAACCCTGCGGCGGATGCCCAAGCAGCGGGTGCCCGACGGCCTGCTATCTGACACCCGGGTCGCCGCGTCCTTGGTCGATCTCTGCGGCATGGACGCGCTCGACCGGCTCCCCGGCAGGTGGGTGTTCTTTGAACGCGACTTCACCGAACTCTACGGCGACTGGCGTGAGTGGCGGGGAATGCAGGCAAGCAACCTTGGCTTCACCTATGGCCTGAGCACCCGCCCATCTTTTTTAGCGCCCAAGTATACGCAGCCTGCGGATAGCCACCACCAGCCCTTCCTCGACTTTCCGGACACCTGCGGCAACTCGGACCTCTAGGTCCACCGCACGTGCCCTCTCCAAGCAAACCATGAGCCAAAAAACAGAAACCATGAAACGCACCTACAAACTGATCGCCAGCCGGGGCAATGAGATCGTCTTCGATGATCGTCTCCAAGCGGATAGCCCCCGCCACGCCCGCCGGGAAATGAAGCAGCTGCTGGGCCTCGATAGCCTGAGCGGCATCGTCTATTCCATCACCGAGATCCCTGTGGACCTGATCCGGGAAATCGTGGACGCCAGGATTGCCGAACTTGCCGGTGGAGCGCCGATTCAAACGCCGGTGCCCGCCGATGTGGAAGCTCTGGTGATGGAGCGCTTGAAGCCGATCCTCCGCCGACTGGCCGCATTGGAGCAATCGCCCGAGGAGCCACCCCGAAGCCCTCGCTTTGATCCGCTGGCCAACTTGCCGGAACTCACACGGGAGCCGGACTGGAACCTCGTGAAGCGGCATTTCCGCCGCTATGGGGATCCGGCAAAAACTGCTGCCAAGTATGGGGTGGACCTGCGGGAGCTCAATGCCCGTGCAAGATCGGAGGGCTGGGCATGATCGAGGTCAGGAAATATCGGAAACCCGACGGCTATGCCACGCGCTACTGGGGTGTCTACGTGGACGGGGAGTTGCTGGCGGTGGTGCTCTACCGGAAAGGAGCAGTGGCCATCGCCGATCTGATCCTGAACACCCGCGCCGGAAAGGCGGCGAGTGATGCCGCGTAAGCCACCCGTCGCTCCCACCTGCTTCGTCCCGTCCTGTCCTGCGGATTTCGTGGGGCAGGCGGGCAAGGTGGCGGAGGTGTTGATGCGGAAGGCCGAGCGCTTGCGGACAAACCCTGACCAACCGCTCAAGCTGTTGATTTCCGGCGCTCCCGGCATCGGCAAGACGAGTTTGGTAAACATGATTGCCCGCACGCTCGCCAGTCACCCCGTCGCCATCGAGGACGTGAACGGCAAGGAAGTGGGACTCGAACTCGCCCGCGAATGGACGCGCTCACTCGCCTATGGATCGCTGTTTGGATCATGGTCGGTTAAAGTCGTAAATGAGTTAGACCGTTGCTCCAAGGACGCTCAGGACATGCTCCTCACCTACCTTGACCGGATGAAGCCAGGTCACGCGTTCCTCGGCACCACGAATCTCGACCTTGGCAGTCTCACCGAACGGTTCCAAACCCGTTTTCAATCGGTCCGCCTCCAGCCACCGGAAAACGAGGTTCTCGCGGCATTCCTCGCGAGGCGGTGGGTTGTCCCTATCGCCACCACCCGGATGATTGCGGCCGGGGCAGCAGGAAATGTCAGAGCTGCGATGGCAGATTTGGAGATGTGGTTGGGGTGATTGCCGTTGAAAGGGCCGATGGCCCGAGCGGATGCGGTGAAAAGTGGCTGTAAATTCAGTCAGTCGATTGACCCACACGATCTTCTATCGATTTCCGCAAGTCGTCATTATTTCCAAAACGTTTCAGTATTTCCTGCCTAAATACGGCATCCTCTTTGTTCTCATTGATCCAAGTTGAAACGGTAAGCAGGACTTGGTCTCGAATTTTACGCAGATTCCCTTGCTGGTAACCCTCTAATGAATTTTTCCGCCATTGCGCTATTTGTTCGGCGCTCGGATCGCCTTGATTCGGACCTTTGCTCCCCGTGGGTTTCTGAACCCATTTGTCATCAATTAGCGAAAGGGACTTAGCCAGGGCAGCATCAAAGGCGTTGATGATTTGATCATTTATTTTAATCGGCATCTGCACCGTTCGTAAATCCTTTTCCCCAAGGATTTGAATGATTTGGTAAATGTATTGGAGTTGTAAGATTTCGTCGTCACATCCAGCTCCGAACGTGCAGCGATCGACAATCGAGGATAACTTCGCTGCCGCTGCATGGATCTCGCCCCGTCCGTCAGGATGCTTTGCTATTTCATTCTTGAGGATTTTCAAGGACCCCCACAGCTCTTTGAGTTCAAAAGTATTTTTTTCGGAAATCGGCTCAATGTCATCGATGTTTCCTCCTAGCGACCTGATCAAGATTTTGATTTCGTTACAAATCATCTGCGCATTGTCCGAGCTTCTTATGTGAGACCAATATTCCGGATCTCTCGACCTGAATGTCCGCGTGTGATAAAAGCTCCAAAGCTCTTTCAAGGGCACAATTAAAGCCGGATTTTTTTCAGATTTGTCTCGAACTTTTTCCATTACTTCCAGTGCTTTTTCGGGCGGTAATTGATGCTCGTTATCGTTGATTAATCTGGAAATCTCGAGCTCTATTTCCTTGTCAGTCAAAGCTCCTTTATTTCCTAACGGCTCGTTGTTCTGATATTTTCTGAATGCCTCGATGGTTTCGAGAGGGTCCTTCGCTTCTGAAAAGACAATCCCGGTAAACAAGACGCAGATAAAATAACTAAGAGTTTTCATTATTGTTGGTTTTTTCCTTTGATAGTGGAGTGAAATGACCAATCAAGATAATCATAGACAGAAATATCCTGAATTAAATGTTCTTGCTCCCTACATTTTTCTTCCTCATACCGAAAGCCGGCGGAATTCGTGACACGATCATACAAATCATCGATGTCATTTGGATCAAACCCATACTCGATGCCTTCCAAGCTGTTTTCAAAGTAATCTGGATAAGCGTCACCGTCTGTATCATCTTCACCGTTTGGCAAGCCACCGACGCCCCACCATCCTTCCCACAGTGAGATGTGGTAGCTTTCATGAACCAATGTCTCAAAGAACGCGTGAAGACCTTCATTGAGCGTTTCATCGTTGGTGCCGCTTGCCAATTGAGAAACCTTTGTTTCCCTGATGGAGCTGGCGGTTTCCCCATACGTACCAATGGTGTTGTTGTAAATCAGCGTCGCGATCCTGCCTTGGGGAAGAAATTGTTTCCAATAGTGAAACCAGTTGGTAGAATCGGTTTTGCCACCAGGATGGTTCGTCGCATCCTTCATGAAGAAGACTTCGAAATCCCCTTTGGGCACCACATCGGAATTCGTGTCGCACTGAAATTCCGCCTGCTTGAATCCGAAAGATGAGTTAAACTCGGGAAGGTTGGTGTAAGTTGCCGACG
>JBIPND010000468.1:0-3582 GCA_044374015.1 Luteolibacter sp.
TCGTCGAATTTCTCGCGCAGGAAATCGCCCGCGCCAAGGCCGACGACGTGCTTTTCTCGCTCCACATGAAGGCCACCATGATGAAGGTCAGCGACCCGATTATTTTCGGCCACGCCGTCGAAGTCTTCTTCAAGGACCTCGTCGCCAAACACGCCGCCACCCTCAAGGAACTCGGCGTCGATTTCAAAAACGGCTTCGGCGACCTCGTTGCGAAAGTGGCGGCGGTTTCCAACCGCCAAGCCCAACCGGAACTCGACAAAAAACTCACCGAACTGGAAGCAGACATCAAAACCGCCCTCGAAAACGGCCCCGCCCTCGCGATGGTCAATTCCGACAAGGGCATCACCAACCTCCACGTCCCCAGCGATGTCATCGTCGATGCCTCGATGCCCGCCATGATCCGCGGCGGCGGGAAAATGTGGAACGCCGCCGGCAAGGAGCAGGACACCCTCGCCGTGATCCCGGACAGCTGCTACGCCGGCATCTATCAGGCCACCATCGCCTTCTGCAAAAAGAATGGCGCGCTCGATCCCAAAACCATGGGCTCGGTCCCCAACGTCGGCCTCATGGCCCAGGCCGCCGAGGAATACGGCTCGCACAACAAAACCTTCGAAATCCCCGCCAACGGCACCGTCCGCGTCACCTCAAGGAGCGTGGGCGTCTCGCCCACGAGTGAAACAATTCTCCTGGAACACCAAGTCCAAGCCGGCGACATCTGGCGCGCCTGCCAAACCAAAGACGCCCCCATCCAGGATTGGGTGAAACTCGCCGTCAAACGCGCCCGCGCCTCAGGCGATCCCGCCGTCTTCTGGCTCGACAAAAGCCGCGCCCACGACACCCAGATCATCGCCAAAGTCGAAACCTACCTCAAGGACCACGACACCACCGGCCTCGACCTCCGCATCCTCCCGCCCGCCGAAGCCTGCACCTTTTCGTTGGAGCGGATCGTCCAGGGCCTCGACACCATCTCCGTCACCGGCAACGTGCTGCGCGACTACAACACCGACCTCTTCCCGATCCTCGAAGTCGGCACCTCCGCCAAGATGCTCTCGATCGTTCCCCTCATGAACGGCGGCGGACTCTTCGAAACCGGTGCCGGCGGCTCCGCCCCGAAACACGTCGAGCAGTTCACCCAGGAAAACTACCTGCGCTGGGATTCCCTCGGCGAGTTTTTCGCGCTCGCGCCGTCATTCGAGCACATCAGCGAGACCTTCAGCCTGCCGAAAGCCAAAGTTCTGGCAGAAACCCTCGACGCCGCCACCGGCACCTTCCTCGAGTTCGACCGCTCCCCCGGCCGCAAGCTCGGCACCATCGACAACCGCGGCTCGCACTTCTATCTGGCGCTCTACTGGGCCCAGGCGCTCGCCGCGCAAACCGACGACGCCGAATTGCAAGCCATCTTCACCCCCGTCGCCGAACAGCTTTTCACCCACGAAGCCCGGATCGTCGAGGAGTTGTTAGCCGTGCAGGGCCACCCGGTGGATATCGGCGGTTACTATCTGCCAGACGAAGCCAAAGCCAACGCCGCGCTCCGCCCGAGCACCACCTTCAACGGCGTCCTCGCCTCGATTTGAGCCCACAAAAAAGGCCTGGCGCGGTTTGCGCCAGGCCTTTTTGTTTCCTAACAAATCAAGCTTGCGCGGCGGCGATGACGTGCTCCTTGGTCATGCCAAGTTCCTTCATCGCCACGTCTCCCGGCGCGCTCATGCCGAAGCGGTCGATGCCGAGCACCTTGCCTTCGGTGCCGACGTATTTCCACCACAGGCCAGTCACGCCCGCCTCGATGGCGATGCGCTTGGTCACCGCCTTCGGCAGCACGCTTTCACGATACTCCGGGCTCTGGCGGTCGAAGCGCTCGAAGCACGGCAGCGAAACCACGCGCACGCCGTCACCCAACTCCGCCGCGGCGGCCATCGCGTGTTGCAGCTCGGAACCGGTGGCTAGCAGAATGGTCGTCAGCGCGCCGGCTTCCTTGCGCGAAATGTATCCGCCGCGGAGCACCCCGTCGCGGCGCGCATCCACGGTTAGATCATTCATCAGTGGAATCGCCTGACGCGTGAGAATCAACGCGGTCGGCCCGTCGGTGCGGTTCATCGCCGCCACGAAAGCCCCCGCCGTTTCCTCGGCGTCGCCCGGGCGGATCACGTCGAGATTCGGAATCACCCGCAGACCGCTAACCGTTTCCACCGGCTGGTGGGTCGGGCCATCCTCACCGACGCCCACGGAGTCATGAGTGAAGATATAAGTAACCGGCAAGCCGGAGAGCGCAGCGAGCCGGATCGAGCCGCGCAGATAATCGGCGAACACCAGGAAAGTCGCACCACTCGCGCGGAACAGGCCGTCGTAGGCGATGCCGTTGCAGATCGCGCCCATCGCATGCTCGCGAATGCCGAACCAAATATTTTTTCCAAGAGGATTCGACGAAGAGAAATCGCCGCCATCTTTCAGATAGTTTTTGGTGGAGCCGAAAAGATCGGCGCTTCCTGTTAGAAAGTGGGGAACCGCCTTGGCCACCGCCTGAATCACGGTCGCGCCGGCGGAGCGGGTGGCATCCTTGTAGTCCGCGGCGAAGGCGGGGATTTGGGCGCTCAGATCGGGCGGCACCGAGTTCGCGACGCCGGCGGTGAGGGCGGCGGCGAGCTCGGGGTTGGCGGCGGCCCAGGCGTCGTAGGTGGCCTGCCAGGTTTCGAAAACCCCTTTCGAGGCGGCTTTCTTTTCGGCGAAATAAGTTTGGGTCTCGGCAGAAACAAAGAAGTGCTCGTCTGCGGGAAGGCCGAGTCCGGTGCGCGCGGCATCGATGAATTTCGCCCCACCTTCGCCGTGGCCCTTGGCCGTCCCAGCGACTTCGGGGATGCCCTTGCCGATGAGGGTCTTGGCGATGATCACCTTGGGCCGTCCGTTGTCGTTAGACTTCGCGGTTTCAAGGGCGGCGGAGATGGCAACCAGATCGTGGCCATCGATGGTGACGGCGTCCCAACGCTGGGAAGTGAAATATTGCTCGGCGTCCTCGCCTTGCGTCAGCACCGCCATCGCATCGAGCGTCACGTCGTTGGAATCATAGATCAGGATGAGGTTATCGAGACCACTGTGTCCGGCAAAGGCGATCGCCTCTTTCGCCACACCTTCCTGAAGGCAGCCGTCGCCCAGAATCGCGAACACGTGGTGATCGATGATCGCATGCTCGGCGGTGTTATAAAGCGCGGCGGCGCGTTTTCCGGAAAGGGCGTAACCCACGGCATTGCCCACCCCTTGGCCGAGCGGGCCGGTGGTCGCTTCGACCCCCGGCGTTTCATGAAACTCGGGATGGCCCGGCGTGATCGAATGAAGGCGACGGAAATTTTTCACGTCCTCGCGGGAAACCGCGTAGCCGGCGAGGTGCAGCCAACTGTAAATGAACATCGATCCGTGGCCGGCGGAGAGCACGAAGCGATCGCGGTTGAGCCATTTCGGAGCGTCCGGGAAATAACGCATGGAGTCGCCAAACAACACCGCGCCGATTTCGGCGCAGCCGAGCGGGAGGCCCAAGTGGCCGGAATTGCAGGCGTGGACGGCATCCATGGCGAGACCACGGGCTTCATTGGC
>JBIPND010000469.1:0-3575 GCA_044374015.1 Luteolibacter sp.
TCCCGGAAGTTTCCAGAACGCTTTGCCAATGACCCGAAACCGCGAGCAATGGTTCATTGGGGTTTAACAGATCATCGCGCCGATGCTTTGAGAATCTTGCGTAAGCCTGCATCATGCCCATTTGCCTGCCCACATGAAACGGTTGCGGCTGGAAAACCGATTTCAGCCCGAGAAACTCCAAGCCAGAACCTTCATGCACGGGGCCGGTGACCACCAGGCCCACACCTTTTTCCTTCAGTGCCCGCAAGCAATCGAGGGTTGCCTCCGCCGCATGACCTGGACCGGGAATGACGAGGGCGTGATACATTTCTCCCCGGCCTTCCTCCAGCATTCGGCTGCTGATGAGGTCGTAAGGAAGGTGCCAGCGATCGAGGGTGTCTTCACAGGCGTGAAGTTCATCCAGATAGTTTCGATAGAGATCTCCCGCAGCTCGTGCCGCGTTTGCGGAGGGATGATCATAAACCACCGCGATCCTTGCGGCGGAGTGGTCGTCTTGATACCAGGCATCATGTCTGGCCATGAATCCATATAACTCCTCGATGGCGCGGAAACCCCGCGGATCCTCGTGATGCGCGGGAGATCCACAGGTAAGATTCACCATCGGAGTCGCGCCGTTAGCGGCGATTTGGGCGACGTAGAGTTTCTGCTCGGCATAGGGAACCGCCACCCGGCGCCATGGCCATGCAAGGAAATAGGAGGCGACCACCCAGGGTGGACTTTCGCAGCAGGCGGACGTATGGCGGGTGGTCTCGATCGGAGCGGAAAACCTTTCCCAACAAACATCCCCGCCATCCGGAGTGGCATGGGTGCGGGTCTGGACCTCCACCTGCGTGAGATCCTGACCGTGCGCGAGTTCTTCCAACAGCATGTCTCCACCGAGGTGCCAGACGGAATTTCCCACGACCGGCACACCTGCGGTTTGATGCACCACATCACGCAGATGGGCGACGGTCCCGGCCATCGTCCGAACACGCCACGCGGCGTAGTCGGGATCGTTCGCCGTTTCCGGCAGCTCGTGACCCGTGGCGGATTGGTATGCTTCGACAGCGATCGGATTGTGATCGATGCCCGGCGGAAAACCATAACTCGCTCCGCCCCATTTAAGGCCGTCCAGGTCCTTGCCGTAACGTTCGAGCAATTCAGCGACGAGTTCCCGCGCCAATCCGCGTCGGTAGTGGCCGAGGGGGCATGAAATGGCGATGCCGTCGGTTTTGAGATAAGGCGAGCCATCCGCGTGCTGCGCGGCCCATTCCGGGTGCTCAAGTGCAAGGTCCAGTGGAAGTTCACCGAGGTCGATCATCGGAATGGCGATCATCCCGGCACGGTGGGCAGCCACGATGATTTCCCCGCAGAGGTCGCGACCGGGCGCAAGATGGCGGCTGACTTTCTGCCACGGCAGCTTGCTTGGATAGGTGGTGACGTAGCCGCCGGCGAAGAAGCTGAAAAGGGTGACATTCCAGCGCGGGAAGGTGGCGATGGTTTCCGCGACGTCGAACTCCGCGCAGTCGATGTCGCGGAGGGTCATGTGCAGCGCCCGGTGGCGGCGGGACATCCAATCGGGAGCGCGCATGGCGGAATCTATCAGGTTTCAGCGGGCTTGGGTTCGTCAGGCATGAACCAGGCGATGATTGCCGCCGGGAAAAACAGGAGCGCGGCATAAAGCAGGGCAATCCGGTGGTCCGCCACGGCGTTGGCTCCAGTTCCCACCTTGGCGAACATGACGAACACCAGCGCGCCTGCACCGGCGATGATGCGGCCGAAGTTGAAACAAAAACCCGCGCCGGTGGCCCGGACCAGGGTGGGGTAGAGCGCCGGCAGATACATGTTGAACAAACAGAACACGCCCTGGCACATGCCTAACAACCAGAACCAATTGAGCAGAGACTGGGCGCCGCGGACCTGCCCGTAAACGACCCACATCATAACTCCATAGTAAACCAGCAGTATCGCGATTGAACGCCGGTATCCCCAGACGCGCGCGATTCCGGCAGCAGCGAAGTTTCCAACCATCGCGGCGAGATTGAGGATGAGCAGACATTTGGCGGCGATGCCGTTCATCTGGCTGGCGGTCCAACCGGAGGCATCTGCCACGGTTCGGAGGTGTTGGATGTTCCAAAAATTGAATGACCAATGCGCCGTCATGCCGAGGCTGCACACGAGCATGCAGGTGATGGTGGTCCGGCGCAGTTCCGGGCTGAACAGACTGCGGAAACCGGCCTTTCCGCGGGAGGCGTGGTCGTGGGCCTTTTCCCAGTCCTCCGTTTCCGGTACCGCCTTGCGGATCCAGAGTGTTAGGAATGCGGGTAGCAGGCCGACGAGGAAGATGTAGTGGTGCGGGAGGCCCTGCATCAGGAATCCGGCCAGCGCCGCCAATAGGATGCCGATGTTCACGCCGATCTGCAGGATCGCCGCGAGCCAAGGACCCCAGCGCTTGGGCCAGGTTTCCGAAATCAACGCCGCGCCCACCGCCCATTCGCCACCGATGCCGAGGGCTGATAGAAATCGGCAGGCGACCAGATGCCACCATTCGGTCGCGAAGAATGCGAGGCCGGTGAAGATCGCATAAAAAAGGATCGTCAGCATCAGTGCCTGTTTGCGTCCAATGATGTCCGCGATGCGGCCGAACGCGACGCCGCCGACCGCCCAGCCGAACAAGAACGCCGCCTGGGCGATGCCCGCTTTTTCCGTGACAATCGCGCTGTTGCTCGGTTCGTGGAGCAGCGTCGCCATCAGCGGCAGCGCCACGAGGGTGAACAAGTGCATTTCCAGTCCGTCGAAGCACCAGCCCAGCCAGGCGGCAGCACCGGATTTCTTCTGGTTGCTCGTCAGGTCGCTGTAGCGTTCGGCTTGTAGTGCGGGCATGGTCGGGTTTTCTGAAAGGGATTTCGGCCAGTTAGGCTCAGAGTGACTGGCGGAGCGCCGAGAGACAGCGGTCCACGACTTCAGGGCGGGCATTGTGGCCCATCAGACCGATGCGCCAAATCCTCCCGGCCAGCGGACCAAGGCCTGCGCCGATTTCGATCGAGTGGTCTTTCAGCATCCGGGTGCGAACGAGTGCCTCATCGATACCATCCGGCACTTTGACGGCGTTGAGCATTGGCAGGCGATGTTCCGGATCCACCAGTAGGTCGAGGCCCATTTCGTTGAGACCAGTGACAAGTTGCTTGTGTGCTTCCTGATGCCTTGCGAACACACGCGCCTCGCCTTCGCCCGCCACGCATTGGAGCGCGGCGTAGAGGCCGTAGATCATGTTGATCGGCGCGGTGTGGTGATAGGCCCGCTTGGCACCCTCCCAATAATTGACGATCATGGATAGATCGAGGTACCAGTTGGGTACCTTGCTCTTGCGGGACTGGAGACGGGCGAGAGCCCTATCGCTGGCGCTGAACGGAGCGAGGCCGGGCGGACAGGAAAGGCACTTCTGGGTGCCGCTGTAAAAGATGTCCACGCCCCAATCATCCAGGGTCACGGGAATGCCACCCAAGCCGGTGACGCTGTCCACCAGGAATAGTGCGCCAGTGGGTTTTACGAGCGCCGCGATTTCGTTGATCGGGTTCCTGACTCCGGTGGAGGTC
>JBIPND010000470.1:0-3574 GCA_044374015.1 Luteolibacter sp.
GTGTTCGAGGAAACCATCCGCGAAATTTGCAATCTCATCCATGACGCGGGCGGCCAGGTTTATATGGACGGCGCGAACATGAACGCCCAGGTCGGCCTGACCAGCCCGGGACTCATCGGCGCGGATGTCTGCCACCTCAATCTCCACAAAACCTTCTGCATCCCGCACGGCGGCGGCGGGCCGGGCGTCGGCCCGATCGGCGTGGCCCAACAATTGCTGCCCTATCTCCCGGGCCATGCGGAACTCGATGCCAAGGATGGCGCGGTTTGCTCGGCACCGTGGGGCAGCGCATCGATCAACACCATTTCCTGGATGTATATCGCGATGATGGGACCCGCGGGACTGACCGAAGCCACCGAAGTCGCGATCCTGAATGCCAACTACATGGCGAAAAAACTCTCGCCGTTTTTCCCGATCCTCTACACCGGCAACCAAGGCCTCGTCGCCCATGAATGCATCATCGACGTGCGACCTCTATCCGATGCCAGCGGCGTCACCGTCGAGGATGTGGCGAAGCGGTTGATGGATTACGGTTTCCACGCACCGACGATGAGTTGGCCGGTGGGCGGCACCTTGATGATCGAGCCGACCGAATCCGAATCCAAAAGCGAGCTCGACCGGTTCTGTGAGGCGATGATTTCCATCCACGGCGAAATTTCCGGCGTGATCGCCGGCACGCTCGATGCCCATGACAATCCGCTCAAACACGCGCCGCATCCCTGCGAGACGGTTTGTGGCAACGATTGGCCACACGCCTATTCGCGCGAGCAGGCCGCGTTCCCGCTGCCCTATCTGCGCCAGCACAAATTCTGGCCCGCGGTCGGACGCATCGACAATGTCCATGGCGACCGCAATCTCATTTGCACCTGCGACAGCGTGGAAGCCTATGCCGCAGCTGGAGCCTGAGCCCATGCAAGCCGCACGATCCCCCATCGACTGGGCCTCGTGGTCCGGCGAAATACTTGCCACCCTGATGTTCGTCATCAAGGACGGGCGGATCCTGCTGATCGAGAAAAAGCGCGGGCTGGGTGCCGGAAAAATCAACGGCCCGGGTGGCAAGATCGATCCCGGCGAGACTCCGCTGCAGGCCGCCATCCGCGAGACGCAGGAGGAACTGCATGTGACGCCACACACGCCGCGCAAGCTGGGTGAATTGATGTTTTCGATGTCGGACAGCCCGGACATCCTGTGCCACGTTTATCGGGCGGATGATTACACCGGCACCCCGACCGAGACCGATGAGGCCGTGCCGGTCTGGACCGCTTTGGACGCCATTCCCTATCAGCGGATGTGGGAGGACGACCGCCACTGGCTGCCGCTGCTGCTCAACGAGCAAACGTTCCGCGGGCGCTTCATCTTTGAAGGCGAGCGCATGCTCTGGCGCGATCTGTGTCTGGACATCACCTGGTGATCTAAAAAGCCGCCCCCTTTGCAGGAGGCGGCCGGTTGGTGTTTGGGTTTTTTGGAGGAGTGAATCAGAGGGATGCTTTGGCAGCTGCGAACTTGGACTTCAACGCAGCGAGTTCGACTTCGGCCTTTTCAATTTGTTGGTTGAGCGAGACGAGCGAATCAAGACGGGCGGTGAAGCTTCCGCCGCGGGCGGCGGGTGCGGCGGGTGCGGACACCTTGGTCGCCTTCGCTGGCTTTGCAGCCTTCGCTGCTTTCGCTGCTTTCGCTGGCTTGGCGGCCGCTTTCGACGAGGCTTTCGGTGCGCCGGAAGCTTGGAGCCATGCCATCACGGTGAGTGGGGAAACACCAAACTTCGCCGCAGCTTTGCTTTGTCCGCCACGGCCGTTGGCCGAGTTGTAGTCGGCCACGAAAGCCACGACTTCTTGCTTCTGCTCGGCGGTGTAGCGGGTGCCAACCTTGGAACCGCCCTTGGATGCCTTCGCAGGCTTGTCAGCCTTGGCGGCCTTGGCGGCCTTCGGCGCTTTCGGCGCTTTCGGCGCTTTCGGCGCTTTCGCTGCCTTCGCTGCCTTCGGGGCCTTTTCCGCAACGGCCTTCTTGGCCGGTGCCGGTGCGCCGGAGGCTTTCAACCATGCGGCAACCGTGATTTGTGAAATACCGAATTTTTCAGCAGCCTTGCTTTGGCCGCCACGACCGTTGGCCGCATTGTAACTGGTGACAAAGTCGAGGACTTCCTTCTTCTGCGCGTCCGTATAGCGGACACCTTTAACAGCTGATTTTTTTGCAATTGTGCTCATGACGGCCGCAGCCTAGGTAGCAACCCACCGCACGCAAGCTTAAACTTGAGAGTTCTATAGGATATCGTACTAAGCCAGAGGATCTTCTATCAACCTGCCCTCGATCACCCTCAGAAGTTCAGCGCGGTCGAGCATGTCGGTGAACCAATAGTCACACCCCTGCTTCACCAACGGGCGCTCAACCACCCCGCCGAATCCGATGAAAACATCCACGTCGGGCTTGGTCTCCAAATCGGAGACACCATCACCGATCATCACCACCCGCTCTGGCAGCATCGCCGTCTGCCACTCGCGAATCACCTCGTTTTTGCCCAGATTGCGGGTGGTGGGATAGTCCCGGCCGTAGTCGATATAGCGCCCGTCCGCATCAAAGAACAACGGCACCGCTTCCACATGATCAATCCCCAACACCCGTGCCAAGGGATGAATCAACGGCGCGAAACCACCTGATAAAATCACCGGCGTCCAACCCGCCCGTTTCACCTCATCGATCAGTCCGGCCACCCCGGGGACCACGGTCCTCACATACAAATCGGCAACTTTCTCACAAACCTCACGATCCGGACCGATCATCTCCATCCGGCGGGGAAACACCTCACCGATGGCGATTTCGCCGTTCATCGCGGCTTCTGTGAGTGCGACGACCTTTGCGAAAACCTCATCCCCTTTTGCCCGCGCAAGCTCGTCGATGCCCTCGATCGAGGACAAAGTTGAGTCACAATCGATGAACAACAACTTCCCGCGCGGCCGGGTGGCGGGCTGGATGACGAGTTCCACCCCTTCGGAAACGCGGTCAAACAACTCGATCATCCCGGCATTGTCCAGCCGCACGCAGCCCTGGCTGGCCGGCTCGCCGAGTTTGTCTTCGCGGTTCGTCCCGTGAATGTAGATGTTGCGCTCATAGGTATTGGCGTTTTCAGGATCCAGTCCTTCAAGCCGGAGAATCCGGGTGAGCACCAGGTCGTCATCGGTCGCGTCGCCAGATGCCCACTGGCCCACTGGCAGGCGCGATCTAAATATGGTCCCGCTCGCCGCGCCCTCGCCGATCTTTTCACAAACCCGGAACCGCCCGGTCGGAGTGCGATAGGTATCCTTCGTGAATCCCATGCCTTTGGCGGCGGTAGAAATCCGGAATTGGCGGATGCATTGACCGTCCTCGATGAGGTTCAGGATTTGCTCATCGATGGAAACTTCAAGACGGAGTGGTGGATTCATGATGGTTGAAGAACAAGCAGTGCATTGTGCCCTCCCATTCCGTGGGAGATTTTATAGATCGGCCCGCCGGCCTCAAGCACACGATCCGGCAGCCGAAAACCGTCGGGCGCGTGGCGGCCCGGTAGATTGGGCGGCAGTTGGCGGTCTCTCAGAAA
>JBIPND010000548.1:0-3223 GCA_044374015.1 Luteolibacter sp.
ACGATTACCCGAACGCGCGGCTACTCGATGAAAGCGGGATCGACTTGCTGCTGGTCGGCGATTCGCTGGGCATGGTGGTCCTCGGGTTTCCCGACACCACGCACGTCACCTTGGAACACATGCTGCACCACGTCGCCGCCGTGGCCCGCGCCAAGCCGAAGGCGCTGATCGTTGGCGATCTGCCGATCCACACCTACGACACGCCCGCCCAGGCGCTCGACACCGCCCGCCGGCTCGTGGCGGCCGGCGCGGAAGCGGTGAAACTCGAAGGCGGCATCCGCCAGGCGGAGAAAGTCCGGGCGATCACCACCGCCGGCATCCCCGTCCTCGGCCACCTCGGCATGCTCCCGCAGCGCGTGATCGAAGAAGGTGGCTACCACAAAAAAGGCAAAACCCCCGAACAGGCGGAGGCGATCCGCGAAGGTGCCCAAGCATTGATAGAAGCGGGGGTTTTCTCGATTGTTTTCGAATCCATCATCCCGGCAACGGCGCGTCAACTATCCGAATCGATCACCGTCCCCACCATCGGCATCGGCTGCGGCCATCACACCTGCGATGGCGAGATTGCCGTCCTCACCGACCTTCTCGGCTCCTACCCATGGTTTGTGCCGCCCTTCGCACGACCGGAGGCGAATGTCGCGGAAATGACCCGCTCGGCGGTCGCCCGCTACATTTCACACGTCCAGCAAGCCGGGAGTTAGATCGTGTTGTTATACCTGCATATCCCCTTCTGCCACCGCGTCTGCCCGTATTGTTCATTTTACAAACACACGCCGGGCACCACCCCGATCGGCAGCTTCGTGGATGCCCTCGCGGAAGAGGCAAAATCCAGACTAACCACTCCACCACGCACGCTCTATCTGGGCGGCGGCACGCCCAGCATGCTCTCGCCCGGGCATCTCACCCGGCTGTTCGGCGCGCTGCACGAGCGGATCGACTTCACCACACTGGAGGAAGTCACGCTCGAAGCAAACCCCGCGACTTTCGATTTGGCGAAGGCCAGGCTCTTCCGCGAGCTGGGCGTCACGCGCGTCTCGCTCGGCATCCAGTCATTCACCCCGCATGTCCTGAAGATCCTCGGGCGGGAACATTCGGTCGAGCAAGCCACCGAATCCATCGCCACCCTGCGCGAGGCGGGAATGCCATCGGTCAACATTGACCTGATGTTTTCCATCCCCGGCCAATCCAAGGATGATTGGGAGCAAACCCTGCGCCACGCAGCTTCGTTAGGCCCGGACCATGTTTCCGCCTACAACCTCACCTACGAGGAAGACACCGCCTTCTTCGAATCCCTCCGCCGCGGCGAAATGCGCGAGAACGAAGACCACGACGCGGAGTATTTCCAACTCGCCGACGAGTTGCTAACAGCCGCCGGTTTCGACCATTACGAAACCTCCAATTACGCAAAGCCCGGCCACCACTCGTCCCACAACCAAGGCTACTGGCGCGGCGAAGACTACCTCGGACTCGGTCCGTCCGCCGTCTCCACCATCGCGTCGGTGCGCTCGAAAAACGTCGCCGACACCGCGCGTTACGTCGCCCAGGTCCGGGCAGTCGGTCACGCACTAACAGAATCCGAAACCCTCGACAACGAAGCCCGCCGGCTCGAAAGAATCGCCCTCGGCCTGCGAACAAAAGACGGCATTTCCATTTCCCTCCTCAGCCCGGACGCCTTGCAGCGCGCCAGTCACCTCGCAGACGAAGGACTGCTTCGGCTGGACGGCGACCGCCTCATGCTGGTCCATCGCGGGCGCGCCCTGGTCGATCCCATTGCCGCAGAACTGATTTGATGAGCGGCCCGCAGATGGCCACGCCGGTCAGCTCCCAACCTGCGTTTCGGGGGTGTGGAAAACCTCGGCCACCTGATCCTCCATCCCCACCTTCATCGATGCCGGCGTGATTTTCAACAAGTCGTCCACCGCACCTGGTTGCGCGGCGGAAATCGCCACCGCGATCCATCGGAACTCCTCGCTGCCATCTAACATGACCTTGAGCGTCATCGTCAGCGGCACCGCCAGCAGCATCCCGAGCGGCCCCCAGACCCACCCCCAGAACAGCACCGAGATCACCACCACCAAGGTGGAAATTCCGAACCGCCGTCCCACCAGAAGTGGCTCGATGAAGTTTCCCAGGAAATTATTGATCAACAGATAACCGCCCGCCACCAGCAGTGCATTGGGGAGCCCGGCGATGAGCAGTGCGAGAATGATCGGTGGCACCCCGGCCACCAGCGAACCAATCACCGGAATGAAGTTGAGCGCAAAAGCCAGAATGCCCCACAAGACGTAAAAATCCAAACCCGCCGCCCAACACAGCAAGCCCGCCAGCAAGCCGGTCACCAGGCTGATGACGGTCTTGATCGCCAGGTATCGCTGGATGTCGCGGGTGGCGCTCAACATCCGTGCGATGTTAGGTCCGCGGGCCTGGCTGATCGCCTCCAGCCGCCGACCGAACATCCGCGCCTCCGACAACATGAAAATCGTCAAAATCACCACCACCAGCGAAGCCCCGAAAAATCCCACCACCTGGCTGAGCACTCCGGTGCTCACGTCCCAGATTTTTTCAAAACGAATATCCTGCAAGTTCGAGAGATTGTTCTCCACCGCCATCTGAATCTTCTCTTTCGCGTCGGCGACTCCCCATTTTTCAAGCTGCGCCGCCAGCGATTCTGAGCCACTGCGCACCTGTTGGGATACCTGCGTCGCGTAGCGCATGTCCCACTTCCGCTGCAAATCGCCCACCAACGTCACTCCCAGCAGGATGATTCCGGCGATGAAGGCAAAGTCGAACAGAACCGTCAGCAACACCGCCAAGCTGCGCGGCACCCCTCGCTTCCTCAACGAATTGGTGATCGGAAAACTCACCGTCGCCACGAAAAACGCCAGCAACACCGGCAAGAAAAAACCCTGTGCCGCCCTCAGTCCGGCCACGACAAGAACCAACGCTCCGAGAAGCACCACAAAATTTCCCGATCGCGTAAGCGTGCTGTGTTCTTTCCGTTCCATCACCTGATCATTAAATGCCCGCCCTTCCCCTTCGGCAACCGTATTCATCGCGTCGCACCCAGCAGGTTCGGGAAAAATCCCCCAACATCATATTCTCAACCGCAGCTCGCGCACACTCCACAGTATTCCCGCCGCAGGCGCGCCATTCCCCCGCATCCGCCGCGCCCCATCCTTGCGCTTCACCGAAAATCGCTCCCGCGCCGCCGCAAACGCCTCAT
>JBIPND010000473.1:0-3566 GCA_044374015.1 Luteolibacter sp.
CTCGCCGAAGGAGTCGATGAAACACGAGCCGCGGCCGGATTCGACCGGGTCGGTGAGCGTCGGAATCTCTCCTGATAGATAACTTGAGACTTCGATTTGCCGGTCGCGCGCCCACGCCTCGTCCACCGGCACGAACACGATGCGGTCGCCGGGGCGGAGTTGGCCGAGTTTCCATAGCTCGGCATCAACAACGACGACCGGGCAGACAAATCCGCCGAGGCTCGGGCCGTCGGGGCCGAGGATGACGGGCATGTCGCCGGTGAAATCCACCGCGCCGATGGCGTAGGCGTTGTCATGCAGGTTGGACGGGTGGAGGCCGGCCTCGCCGCCGTCGGTGCGCGCCCATTTCGGCTTTGGGCCGATGAGTCTAACACCGGTGCGGGCGGAGTTGTAGTGGACCTCCCATTGGGTGGCGAAAAAGGTGTCGATGTCCTCGTCGAGGAAGAAATCGGGGGAGCCGTGCGGGCCGTAGAGCACGGCGATTTTCCAGTGGTGGGTGAGGGGAAGGTGGAGCGCTGGCTTTAGCCGGCGCGTTTGATCCGGGCCGGCTGAAGCCAGCGCTCCATTCGTGGGGGACGCGATTCCAAGCACGTCGCCGGGCAACAGCGCGCGGCCGAAGGGGCCGCCGAATTTGCCTAAGGTGAACGTGGAACGGCTGCCGAGATATTCCGGCGACTCGATTCCGCAGGCGGCGGCGAGATAGGCGCGGGCTCCGGTTGTTTCGAAGCGGCCGATCTTCAAGATGTCGCCGGCGCTGATGTCGATGGCTTGATGCATCGGCACGGGTTCGCCGTTTTTCAGCATCAAGGCGGACGCGCCGACCACGGCGATGGTGGTCGCGGTGTTGAAGCGCAGCGTCGGGCCGGTCATGGTGATTTCCAGCGCGGCGGTGCCTTCCGGGTTGCCGACCAAACGGTTGGCGAGGCGGAGTGATAGATTGTCAAACGGTCCGCACGGCGGCACGCCGACTTCCCAGTAGCCGACGCGGCCCGGCCAGTCCTGGACGGTGGTCATGGTGCCGGCGGCGACCACGTCGAAGGTGTTTGGCTGATAGATAAACTCCGCCATGTCGCGCATGGCGACGCCGCCATTCAGATAGGGCGTCCAGCGGACAATCCTGCGGAGGTAGCGGAGATTGGTCTCGATGCCGGAGATCCGGGTTTCGTCGAGCGCTTGGGCGAGCTTGTCCACGGCGGCGGCGCGGTCTGGCGCGTGGACCATGACCTTGGCTAACAGCGGATCATAAAACGGGCTCACTTCGGTGCCGGGCACGATCCAGCCGTCGCAGCGCGTCCATTCGGGGAAACCGGCTTCGGTGAGCAGTCCGCAGCTCGGGCGGAAGTTGTGGTTCGGGTCCTCCGCATAGACGCGGGCCTGGATGGCGCAACCGTTAGGCTGTGGCGCGGCGGCGGGCATTTCCCAGTTTTCATCGAGGGCGAGGCGGGCCATCCACTCGACCAGGTCGATGCCGGTGACCAGCTCGGTGACGCCGTGTTCGACTTGCAGGCGGGTGTTCACTTCGAGGAAAAAGAAGTCGTCGCGGTCGGCGTCGTAGATGAATTCCACGGTGCCGGCGGAGCGGTAGTTCACGCTTTCGCCGAGTTTCACCGCAGCGGCGTGCAAGGCGGCGCGGGTAGATTCTGATAGGCCGGGCGCGGGGGTTTCTTCGAAGACTTTCTGGTTGCGGCGCTGGACCGAGCAATCGCGCTCGCCGAGGGCCAACACCCGGCCTTTGCCATCGCCGAAAATCTGGACTTCGACGTGGCGGCCGCGCTGGATAAAGCGTTCGATGAAGACGCTGCCGGAACCGAAGCTGCGCTCGCTCAAGCGCACCACGCTTTCAAACTCGCGGAGAAGTTCCGCTTCGTCGCGGCAGACTTTCATGCCGATGCCGCCGCCGCCGGCGGTGCTTTTGAGCATGACCGGGTAGCCGATTTCTCTAGCAGCGATGATGGCGGCTTCCGCGTTTTCCAACAGACCGGTGCCTGGCACCAGCGGCACGCCGGCGTCGCCTGCGAGGCGGCGGGCTTCGTGTTTGAGGCCGAAGGCGATGATTTGTTCCGGCGTGGGGCCAAGCCATTTGACGCCGGCGCTTTCGCACATGCGGGCGAAGTCGGTGTTTTCACTGAGCAGTCCGTAGCCGGGGAAAACGGCATCCGCGCCGGAGGATTTGGCGATTTCGATGAGCTTTTCCTTGAGCAGATAACTCTCGGAAACCGGGCCGGGTCCGAGGCGGTGGGATTCGTCGGCCAGATCGACATGCGGCGCGCCATGATCGGGATCGGAGAAAACGGCGATGCTGTGGTAGCCGAGTTGTTTGAAAGTGCGGATGGCGCGGGCGGCGATTTCCCCGCGGTTGGCGATGAGGATTTTCATGGAAATGGGGTGTGTTAAAAAACAAGGAGGGGCGATCTCCGAATCGCCCAAGCCCATGGAGTGCCAATGGGCTGAGGCAAGCCGCTTTTGATTGGCTTCCCATGGTCGGAGGCGATTCGGAGATCGCCTTTCCTTGAGTGATGGCGCGGCATGGTTGGGTTAAAAAATCAGCACCTCCACCGGCGTGGGGTTCCAGCCGTTGCAGGGAGTGTTGAGTTGCGGGCAGTTAGAAATTAGGCAGACGACGTCCATTTCGGCGCGCATCTCGACATATCTTCCGGGCGCGGAAATGCCGTCGGCGAAGGTGAGGCCGCCGTCCGGGGAGACCGGGACGTTCATGAAGAAGTTGATGTTGCAGGTGAGGTCGCGCTTGGTGAGTTCGACGTTCCACTCCTGCGCGCCGCGGATGAAACTGTCGCGGCAGGCGTGCATGCATTCCTTGTCGTGGGCGTAGCGCATGGTGTTGGACTCGCGCGAACACGCGCCGCCGAGCGTGTCGTGGCGGCCGCAGGTGTCGGCGGTGAGGGTGAGCATGGCGTTGCCTTCGGTGCTCATGAGGCGGGTGCCGGTGGTTAGATAGAGCGCGGCTTGCTCTTGGATGGTGCGGTCCGCGCTGTAGCGCTCGGTGGGATCGGCGGCGGAGAAGAACAGGGTGTCGGCGGCTTGGTTGCCTTCGAGGTCGAGGATGCGCAAGGTCTGGCCCTTTTTAATTTCGTGGACCCACCAGTCACCCGCCGGAATGACTTCGCGGTAAATGGCATTTTCCGGGTTGAGAGTGCTTTCAGTCATCAGAAGCGGAGGGTGTGATAGGTTTGGTTGTTTTCCCAGGCGCGGAGGTTTTCCGGGCGGATGGCGAGCGATGGATCGTCGGGGGAGGGGGCATCGCCGGTGAAGACTTCGAGTTTCATAGGGCGGTGTTGATAGACCGGATCGGGGTCGAGCGGGTGCTGGCAGGTGTTGAGCACGACGAGCGTGTCGATTTCGAAGCGCAGTTCGATGGAATCGCCGGGTTTCGAGTTTCCCGGGACGAAGGAGAGCTGGCCTTCTTCATCGGCGACGACCTTGCTGAAGAGGTTGAGGTTGGGGACGAGGTCTTTTTTGCCGAGTCCCCATTTGGCGAGTTCGATGAGAAAGCAGTCGCGGGCGTTGCGGTTCCAGTCGTTGCGGGCCTGCTGATAGTTGTTGGCGCC
>JBIPND010000474.1:0-3563 GCA_044374015.1 Luteolibacter sp.
TGGGCGCGTTCCCGGCGGTTCAGGTTGGTGAAAACCTGGACCTCGGTGATGTTTGGCTCACCGGGAGCGAAGGTGATGGACAGCGGACGGGGGTCACCGGCGGTTTCATCCACGAAAACATGGGTGGTGGTGTAGTTTCCATTGACGCCGTTCACCGTGAGCACCGGTTCGCCGAGCGTGCCATTGGTGAAGGAAAATACCTGATCGGGAAAGCCCGCCTGATAGTCCGCGGATTTTTCCTCGTGGTTGTCGCTGTGCCAGAACCCGATCTTATACTTTACCGTGCCGCCGGTGGGAACGTTCTGGAGCAGCGCGGGCACGCTGGCCGACCACCACATCGCCGTGCCCGCCACGCTTTGGTCGCCTTGGCTGTTGCTTTCCGGATGCGAGAAGGTGAAGGGCGCGACCTGGGTATTACCCGTGCCTGTGCCTAACGATCCGCCGGGGGTGGAGCCGTCAATGGTATAGTAAACCGCGCCGCTGTCCGCCCATCGGGTGGATGGATCGTTCAGATCGCTGATATATCCAACCTTCGACCAGAACTGCACGCTGTCGCCGTTGATCACGCGGTTGTTCGAGTGGAAAATCCACGCGGGCCGGTTGCGGACGGTGAAGGGATTCGCGGCGGCGGTGGCGTTGTTGGCGGTGATTTGCGCCCCGCCCTGGTCTCCGCCGCCGTGGATGAACGCGTTGTCGGCCGGGCCGGGATTGAAGGATAGAAACAGATAGTATTGAAGGACTTTGTTCGGGGTGATGTTCGCCAGATCGATGTCGGCATACCAATACTGGTCGTTGCCGGTGTTGGCGTGGAATGACAATGCGGCGCTGCTCCACGCGCCCTGATCCTCGGTTCTGTAGAAAATCGAGCCACCGTTCTGGTCCGCGGTGCCGAAACTGTTGTTGAATTTCTGCAGGCCGGAGAAAATCCGGACGTTGCCGGTGTTTCCAAACTCGACCCGTGGGTTGCGCATGCCGGGCGTGCTGCCGCCGTTTCCACTGACGATGGAATTGTCGGGAATATGCCAGGCATTCGGCAGAGCGGCGAAGCCGGTGCCGATATTGAGAAACAGCAGCGCGGTGATTAACAAGTATCTGTTCATGGCTAATGAGTGATGAGCATGCGATAGAAGCGGGTCGGCAGGCCGGTGGTGTCGTCGATCTGGAACACGCCAGGTGCCGCGGTCGGCAGCGTGGTGAGCGGATCGCCAAATGGCATCCAGCCACCCAGCGAGACCGACGACTGAACCTGATAGGTGCGACCGGGAAGCGTGGGGAAGCTGAGGCGGAAACCTCCCGCGATGCGTGCGGTGGTGAGTTTTGGAAAATCGGACTTGTCGATCAGTCGGGGATTCAGGCCGACCAGCCACTCGATGATGTTGGTGATGCCATCGCCATCCGGATCGCCATCCGGGCCGTTGTCGATGTTGATCGACCCGTCGTCGGTGGTGCTGAGTTCGTGAAGTCTTTCCCAATCGTCGGGCAAACCGTCGTTGTCGGCATCGGCATTTTCCGCCATCAGCTCGAGATCGAAAGTGAAAGCGGTGCTGGTGCCGTGCACCTCCACCTGTTCGGTCAGCGCCTGGTTGCGCATGGGAACGGTGTCCGGGGTAAAGGACGGCGTCGCTCCCGGCGCACCATCGGTCGCCGTTTGATAGATGACCGCGCCGGCAAGGCCGGAACCGGTGCAACGCAGCGCGGCGGTGACACTGTGATCGGCACTTTGATTGGAAACCTGCTTCGAGCCCCCTGCAGCGGGTGGCGAAAGCAGGTTGGCCTGGCCGTGGGTGAGAAGGTCCTCAAGATGCGGCGAGAGGCCGAAACGGATGAAGAGCGAGGTGGCGTCGCCGGCAAGGGCATAACTCGCGCGGAGACGGTTTGATAAATCGCCGAGGCGGATCGTCTTCGCGATCGCTCCGTCGGGCGAGGTGAACGTCCAGCCGTCGCTTCCGGCGGCGGCAACCTGATAGAGAGCATTCACATAATCCGCGCTCGCGCCGACGGCGAACCAGTCCTTGAAGCCGGACGTGCGGCGTGCGCCGGTGCCGCCCGCGCCGTCGTGGTTGGCGGTGCCTTCCGCTTCGGTTTCCGAGTCGTTGTAGGCAAGGAAATTTCCAGCGACTTGATAGACCATGCCGTTGGCCGGATCCCGCGCCCAGGCGGCGGTCATGCGGCCGCCGAGCGCTTCGAACACGGCGAAGACCCGGTCATTCTTGAGCAAATACTCGGGCTCGCCGTCGAGGTCCACATCCAGGGCGAGCGCTTCGGAGTTAGACGGAGGATTGGCGGCCCATGCTTCGACGGCGGAGTAGATCGCGGCGAAACGCATTTGCGACTGGCTGCGTTTCGCGAAGGTCGAGAGCGGGTTGAAATGGGTGTCGGGATTGGTGTAGGCACCCGTGCTGTATTTGCTGAGGTCGTTGTTCTGCTGGTTGTGAAAAGCGGTGAGCGAGGTGGCGGTGTGGGCCGTGGCCCGGGCTAACAAACCTGGGCCGCCGCTCAGGACCTTGACCGAGTTCCACGAGAGAGCGGCCACTTTTCCATCCGCCAGCGTTTGCATTCCAAAACTCCGCAAAGCTGGCAGCGGCGTGCCCGGGCGGATTTCGAAGACCTTGCTGAGCAATCCTTCCTCGCGGCCGGCTTGCCCGAGATACCAGTTGTCATAATTTTCCTGCGTCGCGTGATCGATCCAGTCTTGGGATACCTTCGGCAGCGTCGGACTTCCACGGTCGATCACATACCAGGAGTCGCCGCTTCCATCGCGGTTGATATCCACCGCGCCGTCGATGATTGCCTCCGGCGTGAGGATTCGGATCCACGGTTTGTTAGCCGCCCAGCGCAGGTTGCGGTCGTAGGCAGCCGCCCGATCGGCATCGGAAAATTCCTCCCACCAATTCTGGATGACGACCACCTGGTCCTGGGTGCCGCTGCGGGCCTTGCGGTGGAAGAGGTTCCGCCACGGATTCGGGAAACCGTTGTCGAGGTTCTGGAACCGATAACTGCCCGCCTGGTCGTTGATGACGAAACTGGTGACGCCGTGATAGCGGTTGAGGCGGTAGCCGTCGTCCGATAGCGCGGTGTTGCGGCCCTGCCATTTGAAGAGGTGGCGCATCTGGTCGATGAAGGTGTGGCTGTAGCCCATGGCCGCCACGCGCTGGAAAACACTGCCGTCGGCCACCCGCTCGGGATTCCAAAAGACCCGCGAGGAGGGCGCTTTTTGATAGATCCGCTGCATGACTTCGTCTGCCAGTTGCTTGCTGTCGGAGTTATAGTCATTGGAGAAATAGGCGATCATGTGATCGCTGAAAGTCGTTCCTAGCAGTTCGATGATTCCGGAGTCCATGTTATCCGCGAGCCGCTGGTTGAAGGCCGGTCCGTCGCGCCACGGCTTGTTCGCGGCGGGATGGGCGGCGGCCCACTGGATGGCGGACGCCAGGGTGGGCGTGAGGTGGAGCGAGAGCGGTTGGCCGAATGCCTCGTGGCCGTCCACCAGACGATGATAGCCGGTGTTAAAGCCGCTGTGGATGAGGTTCTGGGTTTCCGCACCGGGCAGCACCGGTTGGTGG
>JBIPND010000476.1:0-3556 GCA_044374015.1 Luteolibacter sp.
ATGATTTGATCTGGTGGCTGCCGTTTGCCGCCATGCTGTGGGTTTGCCTGCGCGCCCACGCCGGGGTGCCGCCCACCCGCTCCGAGCCCTACGACATCTCCGAGGCGGCGCGGGTTTACCAACTCTCTAACGGTAAATCTTTGGCCGAGGCCTCTGAGTCGAAGTTGCTGGTGCTGGTCTTTATGCGCCACTTCGGCTGCACTTTCACCCGCCAGATCCTGCGGGGGCTGGAGGGAATTCAAAAGGAGGCCCGTCAGCACGGGGCCGAGCTGGTGCTGGTCCACATGCTGCAGCATGGCAAGGAAATGGAATTCCTCGGCGAACGCAGCGGCGTCCCCCGCATCGCCGATCCGCGCTGCGAGCTCTACCGCGCCTTCGGCTTGGGCAAGGGCGGGTTTCTTGAACTCTTCGGCCCGCACGTCTTGTGGCGCACCGCGCTCTCGCTTTTCAAAGGCTGCGGCGTCGGCCACCTCGCCGGCGACGGGATGCAAATGCCCGGTGCGTTTTTGTTTCGCGACGGGCGCATTCTTGCGGCGCAGCCCGCCCACTCGGCATCCGATCTGCCGGATTTGCCGCAGTTGTTCAAAACGTTGCCGATCCCGTCGAAGCCTGACACGGTGTCCGCATGACCTCCTTGAAAGGAAAGACCCTGCTGGTCACCGGAGCCACCAGCGGCATCGGCCAGGCGCTGTGCGACCTGCTCGTCGAGCGCGGCGCCAACGTGCTCGGCGTCACCCGCCGGCCGTCCGTGCTTTCCGAAGAGGTCTCGCCCATCGTCGCCGATCTCACCCAGCGCGAGCAAATTTCCGCGATTTTCCATGGCCTCGGGAAAATTGACGGCCTCGTCAACTGCGCCGGCGTCGCCTACCTCTCGCGGATCATCGATGGCAACCCGGCCGACTGGGAGGAAATGTGGCGGGTCAACGTGATGGCCCTCACCCTTTGCTGCCAGCTTTCGCTCAAACATTTCCCGGCCGACGGCGGACGCATCGTGAACGTGTCATCGATGAGCGGCCACCGCGTGCCACCCAGCGGCGGGTTTTACGCGCCGACCAAGTTCGCCGTTAGAGCGATCACCGACGCGCTGCGCGCCGAGTTGAAATCCGTCAGCTCGCCGATCCAAGTGGCCTGCGTCTCGCCGGGGTTCGTGGACACCCCGCTGCTTGAACAATATTTCCGCGGCCGCGAGGAATCGCTCACCCAGACGCGCGCGGCGATGAAGATGCTCGATGCCCGCGATGTCGCCTGGGCGATTCTAACCATCCTCGAAGCGCCCGCCCACGTCGAGATCGGCGACATCCTGATGCGCAGTGCGGAACAACGGATGTGACATGAATCCTTTACGCTTCATGGCCCTGTGCGCCGTCTTGCTGCTCGCCTCGTGCATCGACAGCCGCGAGGAAGTCTGGCTCAAGGCCGACGGCAGCGGACGCGCGGAGATTTCCTGCTCGCTGCCCGCCAGCGCGGCAAGATTCCAAGGTGGCGAGGCAGGCATCCGCAAATTGATCGGGGATTTCCTCGCCAACGCCCCGACCATCCAATCTTCGAGCCATGAAGTGACGACGGCAAACGAGCGCGTCAACATCCGGGTCCGGGTGGCGTTCGACTCGGCGCTCGATCTCCAGGAAATTTCCACCGGTGATTCGATGGCGAAACTCCCCTCCTCCGCCGCCGATCTGGCGGGCCGGGTGGATGTCAAAGTCCGTGGCCGCAGCGTGGATTTTACGCGCCGGATTTCTGCCGCTTCGGCCTTGCCGGGGGCGATCTTCATGCCTGCCTCAAATTTCGAAGGCCGGCGCTTGGTTTACATCATGCACCTGCCCGCGGCCGCGGAAGTTTCCAACGCCACGCGCACCGAGAATGCCGGTCGCACGCTCATCTGGGATTTCCCCCTGGGCCAGGCGATCAAAGCTCCGGTGACCACCCACTTCAGCATGCCGATCCCGATTCCCACGTGGCTGATCGTCGCGGCGGTGGCCCTCGCGCTGCTGGCGGGCTGGCTCGCACGGGTTCTCATCCGCGCCCGGGTCGCCGCCAAATAGCGGCTGCGATCTCGACACCCGGGCAATCTCATGCCACTTTCCGCCACGACATCATGGCTGTGGAATTTAAAGACTATTACGAGACCCTCGGGGTCTCACGGGACGCCAGCACGGCGGACATCAAAAAAGCCTTCCGGAAACTGGCCCGCAAATACCATCCGGACGTCGCCACCGACAAAAAATCCGCCGAGGGCAAATTCAAAGAAATCAACGAAGCCAACGAGGTCCTCAGCGACCCCGAAAAGCGCAAAAAATACGACGCGCTCGGTGCCGAATGGCAAAACCCCCATCAACAGCGATCGCGCGGCCCGGCGGGACAGGGCCAGGAATTCAATTTCGGCGGCACCGGTTTCAGCGACTTTTTCGAGCAATACTTCAGCGGTGCCAGCCGCTACGGATTTCCGGGTGGCGGCGCAGCCCCGCGCGCCCGCAGCGAACGCGGCAACGACATCGAGGGCGATATCCTCGTCACCCTCGAGGAAATCATGGAGGGCGCCGTCCGCCCGATTTCACTCCAGACCACCGACCCACGGACCGGCAGATCGACCACCCGCACCTTCCAAGTCCGCATCCCGCCCGGCGTCACCGATGGCAAACGCATTCGCGTCCCCGCCCAAGGCGAACCCGGCACCGGCGGGGCCGACCCCGGCGACCTCTACCTGCGCGTCCGCCACGCCGCCCACCCGGATTTCCACACCGAAGGCTCCGACCTCTATTACGACCTCGATCTCGCGCCGTGGGAAGCCGTGCTCGGCACCGAACTCAGCGTGCCCACCCTCGACGGAAGCATCAAACTCCGCATCCCCGCCGGCAGCGAGAATGGCCAGCAACTCCGCGTCCGCGGCCGCGGCCTGCCCAAGGGGAAATCCGGCGAGCGCGGCGACTTCCACGCCACCCTCACCGTCCACCTCCCCACCCAACACACCGCTGAGGAAGCCGCCCTCTGGGAAAAACTCCGCAGCATCTCGAAATTCAACCCTCGGCCCCTCCCGCCCACATGAACTCCGAGCACAACTCCCCGCTCTACGATCCCGACGGGCCGGCGACCTACACCCTCGAAATGGTCGCGGAAATCACCGGCGTCTCGTCCGAGACCATCCTGCACTATCAGCAACACGGCCTGCTCCAGACCCCCGACTTCGACGACGAAGCCGTTCACACCCTGCGCCGGATCGACTACCTCCGCAGCACCTGCGAAGCGAATCTTTCCGGGCTCAAGCTCATTCTCGACCTGCTGGACCAGGTGGAACGCCTGCAAACCGAGCTCCGCGTAAAGCACTAAGGAGGTGCCACACTCCCTACCAACATCCGAGTTTCCGAGCCAATGAAACCGCTTGATCGAGGTAGGAACGGGGCTTTCGCCCCGCTCCCCCCTCCGAACCGGACGGGCGGATCTCCCGCATCCGGCTCTCCAGTCAGTGGTTTGCTCCGTTCCGGAGGCTCGCGATTTCAGTTTCTCGGGCGGCGAGCAGGCAAAAGAGCCCGAGCTTCTTGAAGTAGCGGTTGGGCCAGCG
>JBIPND010000475.1:0-3556 GCA_044374015.1 Luteolibacter sp.
GGGGATGCCGGAATAGCCGGCGAAGTCCACCACGTCCTGCTGGGCGAAGGTGCGGATGATGGCGCCGTGGACCATGCGGCCGAGCACGCGGGCGGTGTCTTTGATCGGTTCGCCGCGGCCGAGCTGGATGTCGTTTTTCGAGAGAAACATCGGGAAGCCGCCGAGCTCGCGGATGCCGACCTCGAAGGAAACGCGGGTGCGGGTGGAGGACTTGGTGAAAATCAACGCCCACGTCTGCCCGGCGAGCGGCTGGCCTTCGCGGCCGCGCTGCAGCTTGAGGTGCGCGGCGCTGTCCAGCAGGCGTTCGATTTCCTTGGCGGTGAGTTCCTGGATGGAAAGAAGATGCTTCATGAGAATGTTAGAATTCGGCGAGGACGGAGTGGATTACGACGAGCGCCTCGTCGATTTCCGATTCGGTGACGTTGAGCGGGGGAAGGAGGCGGAGGGTGTTAGGTCCGGCAGGGGGGGCGAGCAGGCCGCGTTCCATCAGTTTGTCCACCACCACCAGCGCCGGGGTTTTGCCCTCCGGCGTCGGGATCCGTGCCGGGTCCAAACCGATGCCTAACAAAAGCCCGTTGCCGCGGACTTCGGTGACCACCGGCAGGTTCCATGACTTCGCGGTCTCGCGGATGCGGACTTCCTGGAGGATGGCGTTCATGGCGAGCTCCTTTTCGCGGATTTCCTGCAGCACGGCGAGCGACGCGGCGCAGACGAGCGGGTTGCCGCCGTAGGTGGAGCCGTGCGAGCCGGGGCCCATCAGCGAGGACAGCGCGACCCCGCTGTCATCGACCGCGCGGTCGCTGAGCCAGAACGCGCCGATCGGCACGCCGCCGCCCATGCCCTTGGCCCACGAGATGCCGTCCGGTTTGATTTCCGGAGCGATCATGCGCCAGGCCATCGCATCGCCACAGCGGCCGAAGCCCGCCTGGACTTCATCGAAGAAGAGCAACAGATCGTGTTTTTTGCAAAGATCCGCCACCGCGCGCAGGAACTCGGGCGTGGCGGGATTGACGCCGCCTTCGCCCTGGATCGGTTCTAGCAGGATGGCTGCGGTTTCCGGGCGCACCGCCTTTTCCAACGCCGCGACATCATTGAAAGGAAGATAACGGAATCCGGGCAGCAGCGGGTCGAAGCCTTCCTGGATTTTCGTTTGGCCGGTGGCCGACATCGAACCGAGCGTGCGGCCGTGGAACGATTGCAAAAACGTGACCACTTCATAACGCTGGGTGCCATCCGCCTGCGGGCGTTTGCGGCCGAAGCGGCGCGCGGATTTGATCAGGCCGTCGTTGGCTTCCGCGCCGGAGTTGGAGAAGAAGACTTTCCCCGGGATGCGCACGTGGTGGACGTTGATTTCCTCGGCAAGCTCCGCCTGCAACGGGATCTGATAGAGGTTGGAAACATGCAGCAGCTCGCCCGCTTGCTGGCGGATCGCCTCGACCAGGCGCGGGTGGCAGTGTCCGAGCGAGCAAACGGCGATGCCCATGCAGAAATCGAGGTAGCTTTTCCCGGCATCGTCCCACAGGCGGGCGCCGACTCCTCGCACGGGGACGAGCGGAAACCGCCCGTAAGTGGGAAGAACGTGATGCGCGAGCTTTTCGGAAGTGGTCATGGAGTCGTGGGGAAGGGGCGGAGGTTAGCTGGATTCCGCGGGATGGCAAACCGAGAATGTCCTGCTGCCGGTTTCAGGAAATCAACGCTGCGGGCAACTCGATGACCTGATCGCGGAGTGCGACGAAGACGCGGTCGCGAGGGGTGGAAGCGATGATCGCGCCGCCGGTGAAGCTGCCGAATGCGGGAAGAACCAGCGTTTTTTCGCGGAGCAGGAAACAAGGCAGGCGCAACGAGGTGCGCTTGCCATCGGGGATTTTCACGACCGGATGGATGTGCCCGGAAAGGTGCAGGCAATCACCTTCCGCATCGGCGGGATCGTGGATGACGCGGATGTTTTCTTCCAAAACAAGATCGGCCACCCGGCACAGCGATGGCGGCAGTTTCGAGATTTTGCGATCATGGTTGCCGATGACCAGCGTGACCGGGATGGCGAGGTCGCTGAGGAAATCGTCGAGCGCTTGCTTAAGCTCCGGGGTGATTCCGGCGGGGGCGTGGAAGAGGTCGCCGGCGATGACGAGTCGGGCGGCGCGGTGTTTTTTGGAAAGATCTAACAATCTAGCAAAATCGCGGGCGTTGTCGCCTTCCGGAATGGGCAGGCCCCTCGCCCGGAATGCGGCGGATTTGCCAAGGTGGACATCGGCAACGACGAGGGTGGTGGAATCCGTTAGGAAAACCGCACCTTCTGGCAGCAGCGCGAGTGATGGATGTGATCGCAGCGGCTTCACGGGACGGCGGCGGATGGGCGGGTGGCATCGGCTGCCACGTTGAGGGCGCGGAGCATGGCCTCAAGCCGGGTGGCGGCATCGGCCGGGGAAAGGGTGGCGGAGAGGCGGTCGGCCCACAGTGGGAACGCCATGGGTGTTAGGTTGTCGGTTTCCACGAGGTGCACCGGCATCGCTGCGAGCCGCTGGATGACAGCGGCGAGGCGGGTGAGTTCGAGTTGTTTCTCGAGGATCTCGCGCCGGGATTGGACGAGAAGGAGATTGTCGGCGTCGTAGCGGTGGAGGACCTCGTAAAGCAGCGAGGCGCTGGACTGCACTTCGCGCCGCGAGCGGTCCTTTTGTCCGGGTGGGGTTTGCAGGATGAGCCCGGAAACCCGGGCGATTTCGCGGAATTGGCGGCGGGCGAGTTCCGCGGTGTTGATGCAGGCGATGAGATCATCGAGCAGGTTCTCGCTGGTTAGGTGGCGGCGGAGATTCTCCTCATCGAGGTGCAGCCCGCGCTTGGCGGTTAGAGAGAAACCGTAGTCGTTTTGAGTGGTGTGGATCGATTCACCCAGTTCGCGCGAGATCCGGAATGCGGCCAGCGTGGCCAGCCCTTCGTGAACCAGCCTGCCGGCGAACGGATAGAAAAACAGGTGCTCGCCCTCGCGCGAATGGGCATGCTCGATGAGCAGCGAGTCGTCCGCAGGCAGGCGCGACCACTTTTTCTGAATCGCGAGGATCGGGGCGACGGCGATCATTTCCGGCACGGGTTTGCCATGCCCCTGAAGCCGGCGGGCCATGGCGTGCGCGAGCTCGGATGAGAGCGGCATCTTGCTTCCACCCCAAATCGCGACCTGGCCTTTCAAGGCGCGGGTGGCGGGTTTTACCGTGGCGGTGCGCTGGTGGAATCGGACCAGCGTCAGTTGTTTGCCCGCGAAAATCAGGCAGGAGCCCGGTTTGATTTTCGAGATGAATGATTCTTCGACGGTGCCGAGGGTGCGGCCGCCGGCATACTTGATAGAAACTGCTGGATCGCTGGAAATCGTGCCGATGCTCAGGCGGTGCTGGGTGATCAGGCGCTTGTCGTCCACGGTGTAGCGGCCATCGTCCAAACGTGCTTTGTGATAGCGCGGGTAGGCGGCGAGGGCGGTGCCGCCGTTGGAAATGAAGCCGAGCGCCCACTGCCATTCATTGTCGGTTAGATCGGTGAAGGCGTGGCTGGATTCGATTTCGGCACGCAT
>JBIPND010000477.1:0-3551 GCA_044374015.1 Luteolibacter sp.
GCGGCTATCGACGGGGACCAGCACGTTGGCTTCCGGGAAATAAGCGGCGGCGCTGCCTTTGGGCATTTCGTAAGGGATGGCGGTGAACGCTTCGGCCGTGCGCCTTTCGTCGCCCCAGAAACTAACAAGATCGACGCTGGAACACGGCGCGATGCCCCGCTCGGCGAGATCCTCCGGATTGACGAAGACAATGCGGCGGGCGTTGCTGATGCCGCGGTAGCGGTCGTTGAGGCCGTAAATGGTGGTGTTGAACTGGTCGTGGCTGCGGATGGTTTGCAGCACCAACCGGCCCGGCGCGACCTCGAACACGTCCATCGCCGCGAGGCTGAACGACGCCTTGCCGGTGGGAGTTTCCCAGACGCGTTGTTTCGCCGGATTGGGCAGATAGAAACCGCCGGCCTGGTTGGCGCGCTCGGTGAAATTTTCAAATCCCGGCACCACCCGCTCGATCAGGCTGCGGATCCGGTCGTAGTCTTCCGCCAGCCACCGCCACAGGATCGGGCTGGTCTCGCCATGCACCGACTGGGCGAGGCGGGCGATGATTTCCACTTCGCTGAGCAACTGGCGCGACGCCGGCGCGAGCACGCCGCGCGACATTTGCACGACGCCCATCGAGTTCTCACAGGTGACGAATTTCCCATCGCCATCGCGCTCACTGCGCCCGAGGCATGGCAGGATCAGCGCGGCGCGCCCGGTGACCAGATGGCTGCGGTTGAGCTTGGTGGCGATGTGGCAGGTGAGTTCGCAATTGCGGAGGGCGGTGGCGGTGTAGCCGGTGTCCGGCGAGGCTTGCAGGAAATTCCCGCCCAGCGCGAAAAACACCTTGGCCGCGCCGCGATGCATCGCGTGGATCGAGTCCACCGTGTCCAGCCCCGGCTCGCGGGGCGACTGGATGCCGCACTCGCGGTCCAGCGCCGCGTGAAACCACTCCGGCATCTTTTCGAAAATCCCCATCGTCCGGTCGCCCTGCACATTGCTGTGGCCGCGCACCGGACAGAGCCCGGCACCGGTCCGGCCGATCGCGCCCAACATGAGATGGACATTGACCACCTCGCGGATGGTCGCCACCGCGTTGCGGTGCTGGGTGAGCCCCATCGCCCAACAGCTGATCAGCTTGCGCGAGCCGCCGAGAATCGTTGCCGTTAGGGTCGCGATTTCCTCTTGGGACACTCCAGCCATGCGGGTGATTTCCGCCCACGGGGTTTCCGAAACCAGCGCGCGGTATTCGTCGAAATCACGCGTGTGGAGCTTGAGGAACGTCCGGTCGATGACGGTGCCCGGCTGCGCGGCCTCTTCTTCTAGCAGGCACTTGGCGATTCCCCGGAAGAGCGCCAGGTCGCCGTTCACCCGCACCCGCACGAACTGCGAGGCCAGCGCCGTGGCCTTGCCTAACAAAGCCGCCGGATTCTGGGGATGCAGGAAGCCGACCAGCCCGGCCTCCCGCAGCGGGTTGATGGAAACCACCTTGGCGCCCTTTTTTACCGCGGCCTCCAGCGTCGAAAGCATACGCGGGTGGTTGGTCCCGGGGTTCTGGCCGACGCACAGGATGGTGTCCGCCTCCAACAGATCATCCATTGTCACCGTTCCCTTGCCGACGCCGATGGCGTCCTTCATCGCGAGCCCGCTGGACTCGTGGCACATGTTGGAGCAATCCGGTAGATTGTTAGTCCCGGTGCTGCGGACAAACAATTGATAGAGAAAAGCCGCCTCGTTGCTGGCCCTGCCGGAGGTGTAGAACACCGCCTCGTTGGGCGATCCCAGCGATTTCAAATGGGTCGCGACGATCCGGAACGCGGACTCCCAGGAAATCGGCGAGTAATGGGTGGCGCCGTCGAGCAACACCATCGGTTCGACCAGGCGGCCCTGGCGGTCGTGCCAGAGGTCGCTTTGCGCGGCGAGCTCGGCGATCGAATGCTGCGCGAAAAACCGGGCGTCGGCGCTTTTCAAAGTCGCTTCCGAGGCGAGCGCTTTGGCTCCGTTTTCGCAGAACTCGGCGAGCGAGCGGTCATGGTCGGGATCCGGCCAGGCACAGCTCGGACAATCAAAGCCGCCGGCCTGGTTCATTTCGAGCAACCCGCGGGTGCCGCGAAACGGCCCGGCTTCGCGCAGGATGTGGTTCACCGACGAGGCCACCGCCGGAATGCCGGCCGCCCACTCTTTGGGTTTGGACGTTTTGAGGGTTTCATCGTCGTGCATCACATCTAGACAACGGCCGGAATGGCGATCTTGCAAGGATTCATCGGGGGGAGCACACGCGCCCTCGCGTGTTGTCTTTGGCGCCCTCGCCAAAGACATACGTCGCACGGAAATCGACGCTGTTTTCGGCGAGGGCGCCGAAAACCACCGGCGAGGGGGCCGGTGCTCCCCAAAGTGAAGACATCACCGGCTGAGCGTCCCGATCAGCTGGCGCGCTTCCTGGAAATCCGGGCGAAGCTGCAAGGCGCGGGCCGCGGCTGCTAGAGCCTCTTGGTTTTCACCAAGCCGGGCATGGATGGTGGCGCGGGCGTAGGGAATGCCCGCGTCGGTGGGATCCGTCGATTCACCGCGGCGCAGCGCGGCGATGGCGTCTGACGGCTGATTCATGCCGCTGAAGGTGAGGCCGAGATTGTACCACGCCCGCGCATGGCCGGGGTCGAGCTTGACGGTTTTTTCAAGCGCTGCCAGCGACTCCCGGGGGGAGCCGAGTTCATTCCATGCAAGCGCCAGATTGAACTGATAGTCGGCATTTTCAGGATCCAGACGGGCGGCTTCCTGAAGTGCGTTGACCGCCCCCTTGGCATCGCCGGTGGTGCTGAGCAGAATCGCGAGGTCGTGATGAAACGGCGGTGAATTCGGGTCCCACTCGATGGCCTTGCGCATCTGGCGGATGGCGGCGGCGGGATCGTTGCGGCGCATCGCGAACTGGCCAAGCTGCATGCGGCCGGTGGGCTGGTCGGCATTGATGTCGAGCATGTGGCAGAGTTCGCGGCCGGCTTTCGAACTGAGGTCGAGCGTGTCGCACAGCGCCCACGCGGCGGCGACCCGGACCGAGCGGATCGAATCCTCCAGCAGCGGCTTGAGCGCGCTGCGCACTTCCGCCTGGTTTTCCCGGGCCAGGATCCCCAGCGAGCGGACCGCGGCTTCGCGGACCAGCGGGCTGTCATCGGCGACCGCGCCTAACAAAGCTGTCCGCGCTGCGGGATCGTAAACCCACCGCGCTAACAAATGACAGGCGGTGCCGCGCCACGCGGCGATCGGCTCGTTGGCGAGCCACTGGATCAGGCCGTCACGAACGGATGGATCGCCCTGGCGCGCCCTGGCCACTAACAGCGCGCGGGTGCGCGCCGGACTGTCAGGTTTTTCGCCGTAGAGATCCTTGTAAGCGGCGACGGCCCAGTCGGTGTCCTTGTCGGTGTGGCAGCGGTTGCAGGCGTTAGGGACATTGAACTCCTTGGTCAGACGCGGATCCGGGCTGCTGAAACTGTGGTCATGCCGCGGGTGGCGCTGCATGTAGGTGGTGACCGGCATGTGACATGAGGTGCATTGGTTGCCGGTGCTGTCCGCGCCGTGAC
>JBIPND010000479.1:0-3549 GCA_044374015.1 Luteolibacter sp.
TGCCACCGGGATTTTCGGCAGATGCACCTTGAGCACGCCGGAACTGAACCTGGCTTCGATTTTTTGCGCATCGATGTCCTTGGGCAGTTGGAAGCTGCGGAGATATCGACCATAGCTGCGCTCGGTGCGATGGTATTTTCGGTCCTTTTCCACTTTTTCCTGCTGCCGCTCACCTTGGATCACGAGCATGTTGTCTTCGATGGAAACCTTCACATTTTCCTTGGTGACGTCCGGCAGATCCGCCGTGATCAGGAACTCATGATCGTCTTCACTGACATCGACCGCAGGCGTCCAATCCGCATCGACTCCGGCAGTGCCTAGCAGCGACGGCCCGCCGTTAGGACGCATGAAAAACGACTTGGCGCGGCTTTGAAGCTCCTCGAGTTCATTGAGCGGGTTCCATCGGGTAAGTTCGGACTGGGGGGTCATATGCGGTGGCTTGTCTTGAAGGTTCACGGAGATTAACACGGTGGCAGGATTTGTGAATTCGTAGATATCATGATCCCGAATAGGGGTTCACACCATGCTCGAGTACGCAACAGCCCTAGGGTTCCGCAGCCGCGTCTTGGGTTTGGGTTCCACCGGGGCGGTGGCGCGTCCTAGCAGGCCAAGCACTTCGGCATCGGTGGCGGGAGCGAGATGTTTGAAACAATCTCCCAAAGTGGCAATGGAGGGATCCGTTTCGGAAACGGTCACCACTTCGTCCACTTCCATTCCGAGGTCGCGCAGGACGTTGGGCGGGGCGGCGGGAAGGGCGAGCACCACCTTGTCGGGATGTTGGCGGCGGATCAGGCGGATGGCATCCCGCAAAAGGGAGCTGGGAGTGAAACCATCGTCCACGAGGATCACCTGATGATCAGCGATTTCAAGCGAGGGATGGTCCCCGCGATAGAGCTCTTCCCTGCGGGCGAGTTCGATGGATTCCTTGAAGATCACGGCGCGGATCACCTCATCACTCAGGTGCATGCGGTCGAGCATGGCATGGTTCAACATCCGGACCCCGCCGCTGGTGATCGCGCCGAACGAGACATCATCACTGTTAGGCAGGATGAGCCGGCGCATCAGAAACACATCGAGGGGTTTTTTCAGGGCTTTGGCAACGATGGCCGCGACGGAAACCCCGCCGCGGGGCATTGCGAGAATGATGACGTTGCGAATACCGGCGAATGGGGCGAGGCGTTGCGCAAGCTGGCGGCCTGCGTCCGTGCGATTGCTGAAACGGTGGAGTTTGGTGGTTTGCATGGGGTTTGTTTTGAAGTGGGTTGAGAAACGGGGCAACCAAGAGGGTGAGGCATGCGCATGCGGGAAAACCAGTTGCAGAAGACGATGCCGCTTGGCCAAGACAACCGGCGCCAGAGGTTGGAGGTCGTTGCCGGGGTTTGGGTAAGACGCTCAGCAACCCTTCGACGCACTCCCATGAAAATACCCCACCTCGGGCATTTGGCTATCGGCGGAAGCCGTTGTCGCAACTGCGTGTTCCCTGCGGCCCGAATTACGCAACTCCACTACAGCCTGTACGCCTCGTTCACGGAGACCTCATCCCCACTTCAATCCAGCGGATCGCCTGGCGGGTGAGTTCGTTGCTGTCAGCGATGCCTAGCTTCTCGCGGATGTGGGAGCGATGGGCGTCCACGGTGCGGGGGCTGATACCAAGTTGGCTGGCGATCTCATGATTGCTTTTCACGCGGCCGATGAGTTCGAAAATCTCCATTTCCCGATCCGTGAGACGCTCCATCGGAAAGCTGGGTTGCGGCTGGCGTTTGCCGTTGGAGAGGGCTTGCAACAGATGCTTATTGACGTTTTTGCTGACAAATACCCCCCCGTCAACGACGGTGCTGATGGCTTCCAACAATTCGGCGGGAGAGGTGTCCTTCATCACATAGCCGCGACCACCGGCCCGCAGCACGCGCTCGGCGTAGGCCATTTCGTCGTGCATCGAGAGAACCAGGATCGGCAGGGTGGGATGCAGCGAGCCGAGGTCCTTGATCAGCTCGAGACCATTGCGCCCGGGAAGCGTCAAATCCGTGATCACGAGGTCCGGCATTTCCCTTTCCACCAGCGCCAGCGCCTCTTGCACGGATCCAGCCACTCCACAGATGTCCAATCCTGCTTCGGCAGATATCAACCTACTCAATCCTTCACGCAATATGGGATGATCGTCGACCAGGATGACACGTTTCATAATTCAAAAATAGGCGTCTAATGCAATTCAAATAAACTATACTGATGGATCCAGCAATAAAATGTTGGGTTAGTCAATCGGGATTCTTGAATAAATCGAGGAAACGGTCTTCATACTCAGCGAATAGCCCGAGCCTATCGAGTTCCTGCTTCAACGCGTAAGCTTGCGAGCGATCGCTGCGGGCTTGTTCAAAAAGCTGGGCGATTCGTTGTTGATTTTTAGGGGGGACCCCTTGCGAAGATTTACCGGCCAGAAGATCCGGCAACTCCTCCGGTTCGGCGGCGGACTCTTCGTCGCTCAGTTCCATGCGGTTCATGAAGTCCTCGAGGGTCATATCGACCTTGTCGGCATGGATGCGCAGTTCGGTGAAGTCGAGCTCGATGCCGGCCATCACCGTGAAGAACTCAAGCACGTTCAGCGCGGCTTTGGGAAATGGGATTTGTGAGAACACCACCGGAATTTCGCCCAGCAGACAGCCGCCGGACATGCCGTTGCCAGCGGCCAAACCTAGCAGAACACCATTGAGACCACTGATATTGCCATCCTCCATCACTTTGACATCCAGCTGCTTGAATTGATCGAGAGTGGCTTGATCGATCGCCGCGCCAAAGACCCGCGAATCGTGCTTGGGCCGCATGTGGGAAGCGAGCGCGGCAAAGGTGAAAACCTTGGCGACGCCCAGCGTCCTGGCATGCTCGATGAGTTTCATGCAGAAGTCGCTGCCCCCGGAGGGAGGCTGGGCTTCGCCGATGAAAAGGATCAGGTCATGCTGACCTTGCGGGTCTTTCCAGCAGAAAATCCGGCTTCGTGGCAGCCGACGGTTCAAGATCAGGCCGTCCTTGACCTCGACCTCCTTGGTTTCAAAAATCTCCGTGGCGGGAAACTCGACGAGCAGATACATCCCGAGTTTGGCCATTAGATAGTATCCGGCGGTGATCGCCACCCCGCCCATTCCGGGCCAGACGGCGACCAACCACGGGTCTCGGAGTTTTTCCTCCATTGCCATGGGTTAAGATCGCATGCTCCTGATGGCAGTCAAGTGGAGGAACGGCCTGCGCCGCATCTTCCGATTGAGAGGTGTTTCAGTCGGTGGCGGGCACCAGGCGGACGAGACGATCCGGGCCGTTGAGGATCACATAGATAAAGCCGTCGGGCCCCACGGCCACATCACGCACGCGGCCGATGTTCTTGAGGATGATTTCCTGGGATACGACCTTTTGATCCTCAATGCGGATGCGGCGGACTTCCTGCTGGGCGAGGCCGCCGGCGAGCAGGTCGTTTTTCCATTTCGGGAATTTTTCGCCGCTGTAAAAATCCAGTCCGCACACCGCGATCGAGGGCACCCAATAGGTGATGGGTTGCTCCAT
>JBIPND010000478.1:0-3549 GCA_044374015.1 Luteolibacter sp.
GCCGCTGGGCGGGATTTCCGATGAGGTGCTGCTGAAGCGGTTGTCGGCGATTTACACGGAGGCGCTGGAGGCGGCGGCGAACGGGACGGTGCTGCCGGATTTGGGGCTGGCGGCGATGCTGCGTTGCCGGGTGAGGTATTTCACGGACGGCGCGGTGATCGGAAGCAAGGAGTTCGTGAATGAGGCGTTTGCGGCGGCGCGGGAGCGATTTTCGGTGAAGCGGAAGGACGGAGCGCGGCGAATGCGGGGGAATGGCGCGCCTGCGGCTGGGGTGCTGTGGAGTGTTAGGGATCTGCGGGTGCGGATCTGACAGCCCATTGACATCTAGCAGCATTAAGATCGGACTTCTTTGACTCGAGTGCTGAAGTCAATGTGCCGTTGCCGAGAAGGGTATGGAGATCCGATCCTCACGGTAACATGAGTGTCATTCCATTCGCCGGATGCCGAGAGGATTCGCGTCTTGGAGTTCGGCGGGTAGGGCGGTTTCTGGGAAACTCTGCCAGGCGACGGGGCGGCAGAAGCGGAAGATGGCCATGGTGCCGACGGAGGTGCTGCGGCCGTCCGAGGTCGCGGGGAACGGACCGCCGTGGACCATGCTGTTGCAGACTTCGACGCCGGTGGGGAAGCCGTTGGCAATCAGGCGGCCGGCGCGTTGCTGGAGCGCGCGGACCAGAGTGGAGTGGTCGGTGAGTTCCTCGTCGCTGGCAAAGATGCTGGCGGTGAGCTGGCCTTCGAGCTTGGGGATGGCGGCTTCGATTTCGCTCACCGATCCACGCACGATGAGGGTGGCGGGGCCGAACATTTCGCCTTGCAGGGATTCGTCTTTCAGGAAGTCGCTGATGGAAACCACGAACACCGCGGGCGCGCCTTGGCCGGGGCCAGCTTTGGTGGCGGAACGGGCGAGGGTGGTGACACCGTTAGCTGTGGCGAAGGCGGTGGTGGAATCGGCGTAGGATTTGCAGATCGAGGCGTTGAGCATCATGCCCGGTGTGCCGGCTTCGACGAGCGACTTGAGTTTAGTTAGAAAAACGTCGCCATTTTCCGCCGGCAGAAAGACCAGGCCGGGGTTGGTGCAGAATTGGCCGACGCCGAGGGTGAGCGAGCCGAAGAACGCTTCCGCTAGAGTTTCCTCGCCTCGTGCGAGCGCGCCGGGCAGGATGACGACCGGGTTGACCGAACTCATTTCTGCGTAAACCGGGATCGGCTGCGGACGGCTGTTAGCGGTGGCCATCAGGGCTGTGCCGCCGGACCGCGAACCGGTGAAGCCGACGGCCTGGGTGACCGGGTGTTTGACGACCGCTTGGCCGACTTTGCGTCCGCCGCCGTAAAGCACTGAGAAGACGCCTTCGGGCATGCCGGTCGCTTGGGCGGCGCGGATCACGGCGGCTGCCACGATTTCGGCGACGCCGGGATGCGATGCGTGGGCGATCACCACCACCGGACAACCGGCGGCGAGGGCGGATGCGGTGTCGCCACCGGCCACCGAGAAGGCGAGCGGGAAATTGCTGGCGCAGAACACAGCCACCGGGCCTAACGGCCGCAGCATCGAGCGCAGGTCCACCTTCGGGATCGGTTTGCGATCGGGATCGGCGCGTTCGATCCGGGCATCAACCCACGAGCCGTCCTCGATCTGGCTGGCGAACATGCGGAGCTGGCCGGTGGTGCGCCCGGTTTCGCCGCGGAGGCGGGGTTCGGGCAGCGCGGTTTCCAGCTGGCCGCGTGCAACGATGTCTTCCACGACTCTTTCGATTTCGGTGGCGATGGCGCGGAGGAATTCCGCGCGGACTTTTCCTGATAGGTTGGAGTAAGCCGGAAAAGCCGCAGCGGCGAGGGCCATGGCACTTTCCACTTCCGCGGCGGTGGCGGATCGATAGTCGGGTTCTAACGGAGTGCCGGTTCCGGGTTGGATGGCGGTGCCGCAGGTTTCGGTGCCGGTGGCGCGGGAGTAACCGATGAAGGAGGTGCCGAGGAGTGGAGTGATCATGTGAGTGTTGAAGAGATGGAGAAAGTAGGGGACGAGACGCCTGACGCTGTTAATTTAAGATTTTTTAACCGCAGATGAACGGGATGAACGCAGATGAAGAAGCTAGATAAAGATTGGATTTTCACGCGGTTTATCTGCGTTCATCCCGGCCATCTGTGCTTCGATTTTCTGATTTTTAAGAACTAAACCGACGGTTATGAAATGGCCGGAGCGGTGGCGAGGGCTTTTTCGATGATGGCGGTGGCTTCGGCGAGTTCGGCGCCGACGAGTTCGAGGCGGGGCGGGCGGACGCGGTTGTTGCCGAGTTTGCCGCCGGTGGCGAGGTTCTGTTGGAGTTTGATGAGCTGGACGAATTTGACAACGGTGTCCATGCGCAGCATCGGCAGCATCCAATGATAGATCGGCATCGCTTCCTCGATGCGGCCGGTGGTGCCGAGTTCAAACAGTTTGACGTTGTAGGCCGGGAAGGCGTCGCCGACGCCGGTGATCCAGAATTTCGCGCCCATGGCGAAGCCTTCGAGCGCGCAGTCATCCACGCCGACGCCGATGGTGAGGCGGTCGCCGCAGAGCTCGCGGATGCCGGCCACGCGGCGCGCGTCGGTGGAGGATTCCTTGACGGCTTCCACGTTCGGCAGCTCGTCGGCGAGCTGTTTGATGTGGAACGGCGTGAAATCGGTTTTGTAGGCGACGGGATTGTTATAGATGATGCACGGCAGGTCGGTGGCGCTGATGACGGCGGTCATGTGGGCTTTCATTTCGCGCCAGTCGGATGAGTATAGATACGGCGGCAGCACCATCAGGCCGCGGCAGCCGTTGTCTTTGGCGGCTTTGGCGAGATCGACGCATTCCTTGGTGGATAGCGCGGCGATGCCGGGGATGATCGGCGTGTCAGGCACGGCGGCGACGTAGGTTTTCTGCAATGCGACTTTCTCGTCGAAAGAGAGCGTGGCGCCCTCGCCCAGCGAGCCGTGGACGATGATGGCGCTGCAGCCGTGTTCGATGAGCCATTGGCCGTGTTCGGCCATCAGGGCGTGGTCGATGCTGAGGTCGGCGTTGAATTGGGTCAGTGTGGCGGGCATGACGCCCTTCCATTGGATATTCATGGTAGTGGTGTGTTGGTTAGTGAATGGATGGAAATGAAGACGGGAGGATTCAGGTTTCCGTGTCATGAAAGGGTGGGGCTAAGGCATGTCTTCCAGGTGGCGTCACCTTTCCAAGGATTGGCTGTTGGGAGATGAGGGTGGAATGAAGGGGGATTTCACGCAAAACGAGGTGGCTGAGCTCCGCTGGTAGGCAAGCTAAATTGCTGCACTCACTTGCCAAGAAAACTTTTGGCCCCGGATGTCGCGATGGCGGGATTGCGCTGGGTTCGCCGCAAATAAGCGTTACTTTGACGCACACAGGGCGACGAGACGGGCGTGGACGTCTGATAACCGGCTGATTAGTGGCTCGTGATAAGTTTTTGATTGACGCCTTTGGGCGTGGTGTCGAGCGTCCTTGAAACAGTCAGAACCGTGGCTGGAGATTTATCGTGTGCGCCACGCGCGGACAAGGTCGGCGGCAAT
>JBIPND010000625.1:0-2931 GCA_044374015.1 Luteolibacter sp.
GGATAGAACTCACCGATCAGGACCGATCCTTTTCCGGGGCGAACCGGGTCGAGGGTGGCGGAGTCAAGGGTGGCCCGGAAATCGCTGGAGGAAAAGTCGGCTCCGGCGGTGAGGCGATAGGACCAGGACTGGGTGTTGATCGGCAAGCCGTTACGGATGGTCGTCGGCGTGGCCAGCCACATGAGCGAGTGGCCGTTGTCGGCGAAGGTCTGGGCGTTGCCTTGGGCGATGGGTGTGAAGCCGTCGCTGAGCGAGTTGTTGAAGATGAGATCACCGGCCGCGCGCAATGTGAGCACGCCGGGAGCCGCCTTGGAGCCGTAGCGGAAACCGGATAGGTCCCAGTCGCCGGCGGCGAGCGCCTCGCTGCTGGCGCTGCCCGCGCTGGTGTTGTTGGCGAGACCGAGTGTTAGGTCTCCGCTGGTGTTTGCGATTTCGACACCCGGGGCGAGGACGAGTATGGATGCCAGCTCGGCGGCGGCAGGATTTCCGCCTAGCAGGCGGCTGGTCATGGCCAACTCGTTGGCACCCGCAGAGCCGGCGGCACCGAGATAGCCTTGTGAATCCGCATGGATCTGATTTCGCAGGGCGATGTTCATCACGCCACCCGCCGGGCTGTAAACCCGATAGCCTTCTGCGAGAATCGAGGACGCACCGGTAATGATTCCTCCGATATGAGCGACACCGAAGTCGCTGTTAGCCGCGTTGCGGGGAGCGCGGAGATGGAGCGTTCCGGTGAATTGGCCGTTGAATGCGCTGGATCCGGGTTGGGTGTACGAGCCGGCGACGAACTCATCCACGCCAAGAAGGAGGGCGGAGCCTTGGCGGATATCCAGCGCGGCCGCCAAGTTTTGCGACCCGTCGAGTGTCGCTCCGGCTTCCAGGAGGATGGAACCACCCTTGCCAGCGCTGTTGAAACGCTCGGCCGCCACGGTTAGCAAAGCTCCGGAGGCGATGGTGAGGTCGCCATGCGCCGAAAGGGAAATCGAGCCGCCGCTGACGCCGGAGCTGTTGATGGATCCGGTGACAAGCAGGCTGCCACGGTCGGCGGATAGATTGAACTCACGCGCGGCGATGTTGCCGGCGATGGTGATATCTCCATTGCGGACACGGTAAGAGTGTGACTCGGCAAAACCGCCGCCGATCAGCGACTGTCCGAGCTTGTCAAACGAGGCAACTCCGGTCGCGTCGAAGGTTCCCACGTCCAGGCGGAAGCTGCCACTGGCGGAGTCGGGGGCAGCCGAGCCGCTCAAGGTTCCGTTAGTCAGGAAACGTCCCTTCGAAGCAACGACATTCAGGCGGCCGGCATTGCCACCGGCCGGGTCCGCGGCGACCGAAATCGATCCGTCATTTTTGATGACCACATCGCCGAGGTTGGATTCGAGGGTGATGGTGCCTCCGTTGGCGTAGCGGATCAGGTCATTGAAACGTTTCGCCGAGCCGGCCACCGACAAGGCTCCGCCAACAGACACATCTCCGGTGGTGGCGCGCAGGGTGAGAGAGCCCGCAGGCAGCAGGATCGCGCTGTCGGCTTGGATCGAGGTTCCGGTCAAAGTCAGCCTGGCACCCACTCCGTCCACGGCGGCGGCGCTGGTCCCGGTGGAACGCGCGATCTCCATCGCACCTCCGGAAGTGATGGAGAACGACGCGCCCGAGGCACCCGAGATGAGCGGCGTGAGGGTCCTGAGGTTGCCGGCGGTGGCGAAGGAACCCGTTCCTTCGAAGCGGATGCGTTGATCGGCGTTAAGGGCCAGATCCGAATAACCCGCGACATTGAAGTTGTTGGATGAAAAACCGATGGTCGAGGCGTTCACAGCAAGCGATCCGGCGAGTGCCGGCACGAATGAAGCTGGCGAGGCGCTGGAGCTGTTGGAGAAACTGACGGAATCCGCCGCGATGACGACCGGGCCGCCCGGCTGGAAACCGCGGATGCCGGCCGCATCCAGAACGAGGAAATCCATTTTTGACGAACCCAGGGTGCCGGAGCCGTGGAGGTCGATGGTGCGGTAGCTCCGAAGCGTTAGACTTTGCGACTGGAGCGCGCGGTCGAGGGTCTGCCCCTGAAGGACCAGGTGGGGGGCCAACTCGGACGAGACCGCGCTTGGATCCGCGCCATCGAGGACCACGCTGATGAGACCGCCTGCCAGAGTCAGGTTTTCGGTCTCGAAGGTGGAGTTCGGCGAGAGATCCACGCCGGCCGATGAATCGACCAGGACGGATGCTCCCCGGATCGATGAGCCCTCGGCGATGGACACCAACGGTCCTGTTGCACTGGAGAACCCGCTACGCGTGAAACCGGCGAATGAGTCGGCACTCGCCCGGATCAATGTCCCGTTGCCCGTGACCGAAAGCGAATCCGCGGTGAATCCCTCGGCGGCAATCGCACGGACACTGGATCCGGCTGCTAGATCAAGACGATTGTTAGCAGCGAGGACGATGTCATTGGCGGCAAGGGAAGTGCCACGGTTGTCGATCGTGACCGAGCCGGCCCGGACGGTCAGGACGCGCTGGCCGGTGGAGTCGGTGCCCCGCAAACCGCCGATCACGAGCGAACCGGCATTCCACGAGTTCAGCACCGATGAGGAGATGTCGACGCCGCCACCGTTAGAGGAAGCGCCGTTGCCGGTCACGCGGATGTCCGCGAAACTGCTGATATCGACACGGGTGGAAAGCCCCGGGGATTCGGTGAGCAGTTTCCCGGCGAGTCGGAGCGCCGAGTTGCCGTGGAACATCGCATCGCCGCCATCCCCGGGCAGGATCTGGGGTAACGATCCTGCCGGGCTGGCGGCGGAAATGAATTTGTTGGCGGTGTAGGTTTCGTATTGTGCCCGTTTTGCGAACACCTTGGCGGATGCCACTTCGAAGCGGTTCCACACGGGCGAACCACCGTCACCCGTTAGACTGTTGCCAAAGCTGCCCTTGACGATATGGGCT
>JBIPND010000480.1:0-3540 GCA_044374015.1 Luteolibacter sp.
GTGGCACCCTGGAGACGCCGGTGACGGCCGTGGCCACCAGCACGGTGAGCGACGGCGCGGTGAGCGGTTTTACCTTCACCAACCCCGGCGCGGGCTACACCACGGTGCCGGCGGTGACACTCGGATCCCCTCCTGCCGCCATCCAAGCGACGGCGGTCGCGGCCATCGCCGAGGGTCGGGTGACCGGTTACTCCATCACCGACGCGGGGACGAACTACACCACCGTGCCCAGCGTCAGGGTGAGTAACGGCACTTTCAGGGATAGGGTGACCGCCACGGCCACCAGCACCCTCGGCAGCGACGGAGTCGCGAGTTATGCGGTGACCGGGGCCGGCTCGGGTTACACCACCGCCCCGGTGGTGACGGTGGGTGCGCCGCCGACCGGAGTCCAGGCGACCGCCACTGCCAATATCACCAATGGTTTGGTCACGGGCTTCAATATCATCAATCCGGGAACTCTGTACAATTCGAGTCCGCTCGTTTCCATTGCCGCGCCGCCCACGCCAGTTCAGGCGGTGGCGACTTGCGTGTTGAATGGCGGGCTTGGCGCCGCTAGCGGAGTCGGTCCCGTCTTCACGCTCACCGAGGCGGGCGTCGGCTATCCAAGCGCCCCGGCGGTGACCATAGCCGATCCACCCGGGATGGTGCCCGCGCGAGCGAGGGCGAACCTCACCAACGGCACTGTCAGCAGCTACACGGTCACCGACCCAGGCAGCGGCTACATGGCCCCGCCCACGGTTACCATTTCCCCGCCAGCGGCCAACGCGCAGGCCACCGCCACGGCCATGGTGGAAAACGGCTCTGTCACCGGCTTCAGCATCACCAGCAGTGGGAGCGGTTATGAAACGGCCCCGGCGGTCACCATTGAGGCTCCACCGGCGTTGACCGGCACTGCCACGGCGAGCACCTTCAAGCTCCGCACCCTGCTGCATGTCTCGAATGCCGGCACGGCGAGCCTGTTACCCCGGGTCTACCTCGGTCAGCTTGCCGCCGTCCCCAATGATTTCGGGGTTTGCACGTCTGAGTCGCTGTTGAAACAGGATGCGCTAGCTTCCGCGCAGCGTTTTACCTCCGCCCATATGCCCTTGGGCCAGATGATCCCCAGCGGCTCCGGCAGCACTGCGATTGGCAGCTCGCTCACTCACGTCATCCAAATTCCTTACGACGATCCGACCAATCCCTTCGTTCACGCCTATCACCCGGATCACGATAACAAGGACGCCCGCGGCGCAGCGGTGGGGGCCGGCGTGGAGTCTCCGGATGTGACCCGCACCTGCACCTTTACCTTCACCGCCTCGCCGCCGGCCGGGAGCAGCGTGACCAGCGGCTGGGGCAGCAGCGTGATCGGCGGCACCTATCAGGAAACGATGACGGGCATTTACAAAGCGGGCATCATCCTCTCCGGTAATTTCGAGCTGCGGCGGGTCTCCGAGATCGGAACGCTCACCACGCAATAACGCATCAACTTCCCCAACAGAATTCCAAACCACATCCTTCTCAAATTCATGAAAAATACAGCCCTTGTCACCACCTTCTTGTGCCTCGCCCAGGGATCGCTGCATGCCGATGTTCCATTGTTCATCAATTACCAGGGAAAGGTCTACGACTCCGCTGGCCTGCCACTCGGCGCGACTGGTACGGCATCCGCCCCGGTTGCGGCTCCCGTCAACCGCAAGATTCTCTTCCGTTTCTATGATGCCGTGACCGGCGGCAACCGGCTGTGGACCGAGGAACAGACGGTGACGATTTCCGTCGGTGAGTTCAGCGTGCTGCTGGGGCAGGGGATCGCCGCCACCGGCACCGCCTCCAGTGAAAGCCGACCCGCGATCGACACGATTTTCACCAGTGGCACAGCCAGCCGCTTCCTGGAAATCACGGTGGACAACGGTGACAATGCCATCACCGCCATCGATGTGCCGATCACTCCGCGTCAGCAAATCACCACCACCGCCTTCAGTTTCCGTGCCCGGACGGCGGATAGCATCGCCGGATCCTCGGATCTAGCCATCACACCGGTGTCGGGCGTCTCCACGAACTACGGCATCGGCTGGTATGGCACCGGCCGTTTGTTCAACGGCATCGCCGTGGACGGACCTGTAATCTATGGCAATGCGGGTGGTGCGTTGGGGTCCAATACCAACGGCACTTACAACACCGCCTTGCGCTGGAACGCCGCCGGCCAAGTGGGGGTGGGTAGCGCGACCCTGACGGGCGCGAGCGCCAGCAGTAAATTGGTCCTGCAGGGCGATGACGCCGCCACCCCAGCCCAACAACTGGTCATCCGTGGCAATACCGATACCACCAAGCGTTTCCTCTTCGGATTTGATACCACGCTCAACCAGTCCACGCTGCAATCCTTCAGCACAGCCTCCACCGCCGCCAATCTCCTGCTGAATCCGGCCGGTGGCAACGTCGGCATCGGCACCAGCGCCACTGCCAGGCTGGACGTCGCCGGCACCATCAGCGGCACCAGCAGCATCAGTGCGGCAGGCGCGGGCGGGTTCGTTTTCCGGGATACCGAGACCAACGGCGGCTTGTTCTCGCCTGCCGACGGCGTGATCACCCTGCAAACCAATGCCGCCGAGCGCTTGCGGGTGGATGCCAACGGCAACGTCGGCATCGGTCAATCCGCGCCGGCATTCCCGCTGAATTTTGCGAACATCTTCGGCGAAAAAATCTCGCTGCATGGCTCATCCGGCGCGAATTATGGTTTCGGCGTTCAATCCAATTTGTTGCAAATCCACACGCCGGCCTCCGCTGGCGACGTGGCCTTTGGCTACGGCACCTCGGCGGCCATGACTGAAACCATGCGCATCGGAGGCGATGGCAATGTCGGGATCGGCACGAGCACTCCGGGCAGCAAGCTCTCGATTAGCGATGGCGGCTCCGAGAATGCCCGCCATGGATCCCTGCAAATCGCCCGAGCCGCCACCGGCCACACGGCCGCCCATCTGGCGTTCGTTCGGGCGGGGCAAAATACCATGTGCTTAGGTTATAAGCAATCATCTGCGCTCTTTGGTTTTGGCCCGTTTGCTTCAAATTTCAATCCATCGTTTCTCTCTATCGATACGGATGGCAACACGGGTATCGGAACGACGAGCACCACCGGAAAGCTTAATGTCGGATCGAAGAAGGTTAGTTGGACATCCTGGGGAAAACTTACCAGCGATGGGGCATTCAACACAAATGAAACTCGTGATGAGGAGTTGTCAATCGTCGCCGCAGGGGCCATGCTGGCCAACCTATACACTGTCTCGTCCGACGTCAGGATTAAAACAGCCATCCACCCGACAGATGGGGCCGAGGATCTAAAATCGCTTCTCGGCATCCAAATCACGAACTACCGCCACATCGATACGGTGGTCAATGGGAACTCATCCAAGAAAAAAGTCATCGCCCAACAGGTTGAGAGCGTTTACCCGATCGCCGTTAGTAAAAATCGTGGCGAGATTCCTGATATTTACCGGAACGCGCCGTGCCGTGACGGCTGGGTGGAAATGGTCAGCAACCTGAAGGTGGGCGAGCGTGTGAAACTGATCG
>JBIPND010000481.1:0-3535 GCA_044374015.1 Luteolibacter sp.
ACCGGGCTCCACGGGCTTCACGTGATCGGCGGCGCACTGGTGCTCGCCTACTATCTGTTCTTCGGTCGGAAGATGTATCTATCCAATCCCGAGTGGCTCGCCAACCGCGTGGAAGTCGGCGGCTTGTTCTGGCACTTTGTGGACCTTGTCTGGATCTTTGTCTTCCCCATCCTGTATTTGATGTAACACCCCGCAATTCATCACCTGTTTCAATTCTCCAACTTTCAATCCAATGGCCACTTCACACGAAGAAATTCAAAAGTCCAAGCGCATCTACCTGATCGTGTTTGCCGCCCTCATGGTCGGAACCATCCTCACCGTGCTGGTGGCCACCGTCCCGGCGCTGGACATCGGCCGCCACGGGTTTGATGCCGCCGACTGCATCCTCGGACTCACCATCGCCACGATCAAGGCGACCTTGGTCGCGGCGATCTTCATGCACTTGAATCACGAGAAAAAGGCCGTCTATTGGTTGTTCGGTTCCGGAATTGCCGCCGTCATCAGCCTTGCGGGGCTCACCGCCCTGGCCATGGGCGATCCGATTTTCGACACCTTCTTTTACTCCGGTCGTTGATTTTTCCGCCCGCCAACCCATAGTCATCCCATGTCCCTCAAAGGTTTCCACATCGTGTTCGTGACCGTTTGCACTTTGCTCTGCGTGTTCCTCGCGCTGTGGGCCTTCGTGTTGTCGCCGGAATCCTCCCCGATGTACACCTCACTCGGCTTCGTCGGTGTGGCGGGCGCTTTGTTGATGCCGGTTTACGGCGTTTGTTTCTACCGCAAGGCCGCCCGCATCCATATCTGATTCCAGCGTTTTTCAACTCCACAATATCATGATCCACATCCCTCAACTCCTCGCTTGTTCCACCTGCCGCGTCAGCATGATCGAAGGTGGCGGTGACGCCGCCGGGTGGTCGATCTTCTTCCTGTTGGTCGTTATCCTGATGATTCTCAGCGGGATCACCTTCTTCATGTTCCGCATCGCCCGCCGCGAGCGGGAGCATTTCGACCCCACCCTCTCGGACGACTACGTTCAACGTTGATTCCTTCCCCGCATTCCAGCATCTACTTCAATGAGTCCATCCAAGTTCCTAGGCATCCCGGAAAACTTCTCCGCCCACGGCGGCCAAGTCGATCACATGATCGATGTGGTCCACTGGTTCATGATTGTTCTATTCGTCGGATGGACCTTGTTTTTCCTCTATTGCATCGTCCGCTTCTGGCACAAGAACAGCCCGAAAGCATCCTATCAGGGAGTGAGGAGCCATCTCTCCAGTCACTTGGAAGTCGGGGTGATCATTGTTGAGGCCGTGCTGCTGCTTGGATTTGCGTTTCCGCTCTGGGCGGAGCGTGTTGATAGCTGGAAGGCCGTCCAGGATTTGAATCCCAACCGCGTCCGCGTCGTCGGTTGGCAGTTTGGTTGGACCTATCACTACCCCGGCGCTGACAACAAGTTCGGCCGCGTCGACCCGTACCTCATTTCCGGTTCAAACGACCTCGGCATCGATTACACCGACCCGAATGCCCTGGACGACTTCACCAGCCCGATCCTCAAGCTTCCGGTCGATAAACCCGTGGTTCTCAACATCGGAACCAAGGATGTGATTCACAACTATCATATCATTCCGATGCGCATCCAGCAGGACGCGATCCCCGGCCGGGAAATTCCGATGTGGTTCACTCCGGTGAAAACCTTGGAGACCTACGTCGTTTGTGGCCAGCTTTGCGGCGAGGGCCACGGCAATATGGTTGGTTCGATGGAAGTCATCGCGCAAACCGAGTTTGATTCCTGGTTCAAGGGCCAGACCGAAGGCGCACTCAAAGCCAATCAGAAGTGACCCGGTGCTTCGCCGTGGCAATTGGATATTTCCATGGATTTCACGGACATCGATCACGACGACTTCCGCAATCTCCTCGTTGAGATTGGCAAGACTCGCATGCCTTTCGGCAAATTCGGCATCAAAGCCTATCCGCCTTCCGGGGTGCCGATCATCGACCTCCCGGCGGAGTATCTGAGTTGGTTCCAACAGAAGGGTTTTCCCAAAGGCCGGCTCGGCGAACTGATGGCGCAGGTGGATGCGATCAAGTCCGTGGGCATGGACTCGGTGTTTGATCCGATCCGAAAGTTGAATGGCGGCCGTTTCCGGCTACTGCCGTCCCGCAGCAAATCGTTTGATTTCGAGTGAGTCGGGGCCGCCGCGGTTTTTTGAAACCACGAAACCACGAAATCCGTATTTCGAGTTGCGCCGGGCGACGCTGCGGAGACGATGGCGGCGCATGGCTTACACGGCAGACCGGGCATACGAATTGATCTCCTCCGCGCACCAGCGCGAGCGGCTGGCTCACGCGTTTTTGATCAGCGGCGCCCATGGCAGCGGCAAGGAAAACCTCTCGGCGCGCATCATTCAGCTGGTCAGTGGCGCCGTGGCTTCCGGCGGCTTCGATCTGTTTGGCGAAGCGGTGGTGGTCGATACCCCGCCGCTCGACGAACTGGAGAGCGGCTGGGTGCGGATCATCCGGCCGCGGATGAAATCCCGGCGCATCGGCGTGGAGGAAATCCGCGACCTCGAACACACGCTCCACCTCGCGGCACCCGGCGGCGCGTGCAAGGTGGTGGTGATCACCGAGGCGGACCGCATGAACGACCAGGCGTCTAACGCTTTTTTAAAAACCCTCGAGGAACCGCCGCAGAACACCTTGTTGCTGCTTCTAACCGCCAACCCGCAGCGGCTCCTGCCGACCATCCTTTCCCGTTGCGTCCGGCTCCCTCTGTTAGGCGGCCGCGCGCTGCTCGCGGATGGCGGCGCGGAACTGGTCGCCGCGCTGAACTCCGCCGCCTCTCGCGGATTCGGCACACCGGTCGCGGCGCTGCATTTGAAAGCCGCGTTTGCCTCGTTCCTCGTTGAATTCCGCGGGGCCGCCGACGATGCCGCCAAAGCCGCCGAAAAGGAGGAAACCGCCGCCTATCGCGATGCCACCGATGGCTCGTGGTTGAAAGAGCGCGAGGCCTTCCACAAAGCCGCGGCCGAGGCCGAATACCTCGACGCGCGTAACCGGCTGTTTGACGTGTTAATGGCGTGGATGGCGGATTTGCTGCGCCTGAAGGTGAAGTCCGGCGGCCTCGATTTCCCGGATTCCGCGCATTTCCTGCAATCCATCGCCGATGCCGAAACCGAGACCCGCTTGCTCAAGCGCATGGAAGCGCTCGATGCCCTGCGCCGCACCCTGGAAACCAACGCCTTCGAGCCGCTGGCCATCGAGGTGGGTTTTCTCAAAGCCTTCGGTTGATCGATCCAGTTAAAACTCGCCCTTGAGCGAGGCCGCCCCATCCTCTGGAACCGCGATGGATTCCAACAATCGATCGAGCCCGTCGAGGATCTGGTAGATCCCGTCGGCCCACCGCGCCTGCGTAAGCCCCCGAGCGTCCGCCGTTTGAATGAGCTCGATATACTGAGCGGGGATGGCGAGGATGGCCGGTTTCAGGCGGCTTGCGAGTCGCCCGACTTGATCGCGGGGTGGGCAGCGCGGTTCGCGG
>JBIPND010000482.1:0-3533 GCA_044374015.1 Luteolibacter sp.
AGTCCACGCCGGAATATCGTCCCGGAAGCGGACGATCGGCGAGGAAAGCACCAGTCCATCGCAAGGCGGGTCGTTCGCAGGAGCCAGACGCCAGGCGTGTGAGGCAATCAACGCGCCCATGCTTTCACCGAACCAAACGACTTTCGCATCCGGATGCTGCTCGCGGACAAGTTGAGTGAAGGCAAATAGGTCGCGATACCAGTCAGCCGGGTCACCGATGTCGCCGCGGCGGGCATGGATCGGATCGCTGCCTTGACCGCGCACTTCGTAGGCATAAACTCCGGTTTTCGGCTGATATTGCAGGAAATGGTTACCCAGATTCGCGTAATCGATTGAGGCTCCGCAAAATCCATGGATGCCGATGATGATGACGTCCTGCTCCACACTTTGGGAGATCCACTTCCGGTAGCCGAACGATTCGCCCTTCACCGAGTCGCCTTTCGAGTAGTTCACCGTCGTGTATTGCGGAGCACAGCCCGCCACGAAAATCAGCGCCAGGCAGGCGGCGATTCCGCGAAATTTGGATGAAAGGAAGCGTCTCACTGCGGAAATCTCGCAGAACCGGGGGAAAGTGCAACGCCAGAACCCACCCCCGAAATCGGGCGCGGCAGTCCGTGCGCGGCACCACCCCCGCCGAAGATATCCGGCTTTTTCCGATAAATTAAATTTCCTTCCGGAGCGATTCGTATATGCCTGCGATTGTTTTAATTCCCTCATTTTATGAAAACCTCCCCCATCGCCATCTTGGCGTTCCTGGCCATCCATCTGGCCGCCTCCGCGGCACCTCGGCTGGTCGTTTCCACCCCGTCGCTCACCCCGGAATCCAAGATCGACCTGGTGCTGGATCTCCCGGCCGTTGCGCCATCCGAACTGGGAAAATCCGTCGATAACACTTGGCTCGAAATCAAACCCGCGCTGCCCGGCAAGCTAGTTTGGAAGGCGCAGAACATCGCCAACTTCATTCCGGAAAATCCACCCGCCATCGCCACCCGTTATACCTTCTCTCTTTCCAAAGGCCACACCCACACCGATGGCTCCGCCATCCCCGCCGGAAAAATCACCACCTTGGACAGCGAGCCGTTCCGCATCTATCTGGCCAACGCCCAAAACCGCTGGTCCGAGGATTATTCGCCATCCACTTCCGAGTGGCTGATCGTTTTCAATGACGACGTCGATCCCGCCACCGCCGCCGCTTTCGTTTCCTTCAGTTCGAAATCTGGCCAACGCGTCGCCGCCCGCCTCGAACGGCCCACCGTCGCCCGCGCCGGCTATTATGCGAATGCCTACAAATCCTGGTCCGCCCGCAACCCGAACCAACCCGCCACCGAACCCACCCAGGAAAGCCAGGTCCCCAACATCCTCATCGCCACTCCCGCCTCGCCTCTCCCGGTGGGAAAAGACTGGGTGATCTCCACACTCAAAGGACTCCCGAATCTGGGCGCCAACGCCCGTCTCGCAGACGATAACAGCTATCAAATCGGCGATGTCACCCCGTTCGAAGTTGCCAAAATCGCCTCCTACGTCGCCGCCAACGAACCCCGCCGCATCCTCCTCAACTTCAACCAACCCGTCGCCGCGAAACTCCCCGACGATTTCCTAACCGCCAGCCTCGCCATCAGCCCGCGCCCGGAAAACCTCAGCGCGGAAATCGACGGCCGCCAAATCCAAATCTCGGGAAATTTCTCCGTCGCCGACAAATACACCGTCACGATCAGACCACCCCTCACCTCCAAATCCGGGCTCGTGCTCACCACCCCGACCACCGAGGAAATCCAATTCGAGCGCCTCGATCCCGGCCTCGCCCTGCCCTCCGAAAACCAGGCCCAACTCGCCAACGGCAAACGTATCTATCAGATCCAAACCGTCAACCTCGCCAGCCTCCACATCCGCGTCAAAAAACTCGCCGGCATCGATCTCATCCGCGCCTATCAGGGATACCAGCACTACACCGGCATCGGCCGTGACGGCCATCCCATCGCACCCACCGCGCCCCTTCCCTCCCCTCTCGTCGTCGGCGAAACCATCCTCATCAAGGACATCCCCCTCGGCAACCCGATCGACACCTCCAAGGAGGTCACCCTGCTGTGGGACGAGCTCCTGCCAAAAGACCTTCACCACGGCACCTTGTTCATCGACGTCACCGGCACCCCTCACCCGGAAGCCGACACTAACAGCCGCCGCAGCGCCCAGGCGATGCTCCAACTCACCGACATCGGCCTGGCGTGGAAACTCACCCCCGGCGAAGCCTTCATCTACGCCTTCTCCTGCGATACCGGCGCGCCGCTGCCCGGGGTGAAACTCCAGTTCTACGGCGAGGACGCCAAAACCCTCGACAGCGCCACCACCGATGCCGCCGGTCTCGCCACCCTCCCGCGCGCGGACACCATCCGCCACCTGCATGCCTCACTGGAAAGCGACACTTATCTAACCGCCTTCGATGCCACCTTGCCCACCGTCGGCACCTGGCACTTCCCGGTCCGGTTTTCGTGGAACAAATCCGGCGCCATCACCCGCCGCGCCCTGCTCTTTACCGACCGCTCGCTCTACCGTCCCGGCGAAACCGTGCGGCTCAAAGGCATCGTCCGCAGCCAAAATGGAAACGCCATCGAGCCCGCCGTCTCCAGCCCCGCCCAACTCGTGATCCTCGATCCCACCGACAAGGCGATCCACACCTCGCCCGTCACCTTCTCGCCTAACGGCTCTTTCGATCTCACCTACAAACTCCCGCTCTCCAAAACCGGCAGCCACACCATCCGCCTCGAATACCCCGACGATCTCGCCAAGGCCGCTGCCATCGAGGACGACTGGCAAACGCAGGAAATCATCCAACAAGGTGCCCGCTTCACCCTCCCGCTGCGGGTCGAGGAGTTTCGCCGCAACGCCTTTGAAATCCAGCAAACCATCGCCCCTGCCGAACCCGCCGCCACCCGCATCAGCGCGGATTTGACCGCCACTTACTATCAGGGCCAGCCGGTCGCCGCCGGAAAAATCACCTACTTCAGCCGCGTCAGCGCGCAAAACCCCTACCCCGCGCGCTTCCGCGATTACCTCTTCGGCAATCACCGCCGCGACGACTCGTCCTATTGGTACCATTACTTCGGTTACCGCTGGGACGACGACTCCGATTCCCACGGCCAGACCTCGCAAGTCCAAGGCGAGGCCGTTCTATCCGCCGACGGCAAGGCCACCCTCACGGTCGAGATTCCGCAGGCCGAGTTCCCCACCGCGCGCGAGGTCACGCTCTCGGCCGAAGTCACCGATGCGAACAACCAGACCCTCACCTCCACCGCATCCACCACCGTCCACCCCGCCTCGGTTTACATCGGCGTCTCGCGCAACGACCGGCTCATCCGCGCCGGTGAAGCCGTGCCATTGAAACTCGTCGCCACCGATACCGAAGGCGAGCCATTCAAAGGAGCGGTCAAACTCACCGCCACGCTCACCCGCGAAATCAACGCCGCCGTCAAAACCCGCAACGACGCAGGAGCCACCACCACCCGCAACGACGACACCGTGGAAACCGTCAGCACCTC
>JBIPND010000483.1:0-3521 GCA_044374015.1 Luteolibacter sp.
GAGTTCATGAAGACGCTGCTGCAGTGTTTCACGCGCTGGTTCAACCGGACTCACCAACGTAGCGGCACATTATGGGAGGAGCGCTACAAGAGTGTGATCGTGGAAAGCGGGGTCGCGGCGCGGACGATGGCGGCTTACATCGATCTCAATCCGGTGCGGGCGGGGATGGTGGCGGATCCGGCGGAGTATCGTTGGAGCAGCTACGGCGAGGCGGTGGGCGGCGGGACCAAGGGGAATGGCAAGAAGGCGCGGGAGGGGCTGGTTCGGGCGTGCATGAGCCACCAGGGCGCGGGTTTTGAGGCGGAGCGGTGGAAGGAGGTGTCGCGGATCTATCGGCGGACGATGGGGTTGGCGTTGGGCCGCAAGAGTGGTCGGGCGGAGGTGGAGAAGGGCGTGGCGCGGCCGCAGCTGAATACGGCGGAGGCGCTGGAGGCGGCGGCGAACGGCACGGTGCTGCCGGATTTGGGGCTGGCGGCGATGCTGCGTTGCCGGGTGAGGTATTTCACGGATGGCGCGGTGATCGGGAGCAAGGAATTTGTGAACGAGGCGTTTGCGGCGGCGCGGGAGCGATTTTCGGTGAAGCGCAAGGACGGCGCGCGGCGGATGCGGGGGAATGGCGCGCCGGCGGCGGGGTTGCTGTGGAGCCTGCGGGCCTTGCGGGTGCGGGTCTGATCATCTGTGGGGATCCGGCACTGGCGCTGGTGCCGACCGTGCCCGTGCGAGTCCCCCGGGAGAAGTTGAGGGGAGGGATGTGGAAAAACCAATTCAACGACGGCTTGCCGTCTGCGAATTCACTGTTTAGTTTGCGATCAATCGCACGATCTATGAAAGCAATCTCCCTCCTCTCCCTGTTGATCTCGGTCACGCCGTTGGTGGCTCAAAATGAGGCCGCCCCCGCCCCTACCGCGGCCGATGCCACGCCGGTGCCCGAAAAAGTCGAGCTACTGCCTAACCAACAGGCGTTCCTCAATCTGCCCGAACAAAGCCGCAAGGACTTCGTCAAGCACCTCGGCGAGGCGACCCGCATGTTCCAACAAAAGCGGATTTTCGAAACCCTTGAGGAAGTGGATAAGGCCGAAAAGATTTTCTCCGACAGCCCCGAGATCATGAATCTGCGCGGCAGTTGCTACGTGGAAATGCGGGCCTTCGACAAGGCGCTCGAGCAATTCAAAAAGGCCGCCACACTCTCCAAGAACAACCCCAGTATCAACTTCAACATCGCCGAGGTGTTGTTCGTCACCAAGGAGTGGCAAAAAGCGCACGATTTGTTTTTGGAAATCATGAAACAACTGCCACCGGAAAACATCGCCCTCGGGCGTCTGGTGGAATTCAAGATCCTGCTTTGCAAGAAGAAGCTCGGGCTTGATGACGAGGTCACGATCCTCGCGGAAAAATACGATTTCCTCGATGATTCACCGTATTACTACTACGCGCAGGCGGCCCTCGCCTACGACGCGAAGGACTTGATCAAAGCGGAAGAGTGGCTCGCCATCGCCGGTCGCATTTTCCAGGATCCCAACGTGCTCGCCCCCTGGCAGGACACCCTTGTCGAATACGGATACATCAAAAGCTTCTACGGCGACGAATCACCGACCGAGTGACTTCTCTCTCAGGATTCGCCTGCGGCCTGCTTGAGTTCCTCAATGAATGACAGCAGCTGCGGACTGGCTTCCGCGGTTCCCGCGATTCCTGCCGCCACCTCGATCCGCGCCGGTTCCTCGGCCAGCGGGCGGACAATTAACCGCTGCCGCTGCCCGCGGTCGATCGGGCTGCTGGTGGCCAACAGTGCGATCCCGAGATTTCCCTCAAGCGCGGCTGTCAGGCTGCTCACCCCGTCGAATTCCCCGGCGACTTTCGCCTGGAGCTGGTGTTCTTTGAAAAATCCCGTCACCTGCTCCCAGTAATCCGGATAGTGTTCGCGGTCATACAGCAACAGTCGCTGGCCTGATAGATCGGCGGCGGAAATGAGGGTTTTTTTCCCTAGCGGATGATTCGCCGGCATCACCACCTGCCAGCCGTAACTCCGCAGCGCCACCCAGCGGACCGGTTCCGGCACGCCGACGCAGGGCGCGGCAACGATTAAATCCAGTTTCCCGCTCACCAGTCCCGCCCGCATTTCCGCGGAGGACCAGTCGTAAAGGCTCACCCGCACCCGCGGATGGAACTGGGTGAAGCGCTCGATGGCGATCGATAGAAACTCGCCCGCCAGCGATGGCGAGTAGCCGACCCGCAGCGGTTCGCCCGTCGCCGTGGCTTTCACTTTTTCAATCAGCGCCTCGCTGAAGCGGATCAGCTTGCGGGCTTCGGCCACGAGCATTTCGCCCGCCGGAGTGAGGGTGATCGAGTGCGCGCCGCGCTCTAGCAGGGCGGTGTCGAGTTCCTCCTCCAGCGCCTTGATCTGGCGGCTGAGCGCCGGTTGGGTGAGGCGCAGTTGCTTGGCCGCCGCGGTGATGCTGCCAGCCTCGCCCACGGCCAAAAAGTGCTTCAATTGCCGCAGTTCCATGGCGTCTTCTAGCATTTGGAATCGTTTCCGCCACCCCGGATAACGGCGAATGATCATGGATGCTCAAAAAACCGGAAACGATGCTGTGAGTGCGAAATTGACAGTATCTGCCATATCGTCAAAGTTGACCTGCTATGGGACTCGAAAAAATCACACAGAAACTTCAAGAGGCTCTGCAATCCGCCCAAAGCATCGCCTCGAAGTCCGCGCATTCGGAACTGAAAAGCGCCCACGTCCTGCTCGCTTTGCTCCAACAGGAGGGTGGCATCGCCGCACCGATCCTGCAAAAAGCCGGGATCGACGTCGGCACCCTCAAGGCCTCCGTCGCTGCCGCGCTTTCCCGCGAGCCGAGCGTCCAGGGTGCCTCCACCCAGCCGCAAATCAGCGTCGGCCTCCGCGCCACGCTCGATGCCGCCGATGCCGCGCGCCAATCCCTCGGCGACGACTACCTCAGCGTCGAACATTTCATCCTCGGTGCGCTCAAGGGCGACTCGCCGGCCGGCAAGCTGCTCAAGGACGCCGGGCTGGATGAAAAAAAAGCCCGCACCGCCATCACCAGTGTCCGCGGATCGCAAAAGGTCACCGACGATTCGCCTGAAGGAAAATATCAGACGCTCGAAAAATACGGCACCGACCTAACCGCCCGCGCCCGCGAAGGGAAAATCGATCCCGTCATCGGCCGCGATCATGAAATCCGCCGCATCCTGCAAGTGCTCTCCCGCCGCACCAAGAACAACCCGGTCCTCATCGGCGAGCCCGGCGTCGGCAAGACCGCGATCGTCGAAGGCCTCGCCCGGCGCATCGTTTCCGGCGATGTCCCGGACGCGATGAAAAACAAACGCGTCATCACCATGGACCTCGGCGGGATGCTGGCAGGCGCCAAATACCGCGGCGAATTCGAAGACCGCCTCAAGGCATTCCTGAAAGAAGTCACCGACTCCGAGGGCCAGATCATCCTGTTCATCGACGAGCTCCACACCATCGTCGGCGCGGGCGCCAGCGAGGGCGCGGTCGATGC
>JBIPND010000759.1:0-3512 GCA_044374015.1 Luteolibacter sp.
CCAAGCCGTTGCTCACACCGTCGCCATTGGCATCGGCGTTGAAGGTCGCTCCACCCGACCAGACGTCGAATGCGGTCTGGCCCGTGCCGGTGAGGTTGATCACATACGAACCCTCATCGCTGTCATTGTTGGCGATCGTGAGAGCCGCACTGCGGGCACCTGCGGCGCCCGGAGTGAACCTCACCGTGAAGGTGGTGGTGCCTGAGGCCGCGACGGGAGTGGTGGGATCGGCGGTGACCGTGAAATCGGCTGAGTTGGTTCCGCTGACGGCCACCATCGGGCTACCCGTCAGGTTCAGGTCGCCAGTGCCGCTATTGCGAACCGTGAAGGTGAGCTCGCTGTTGGAGCCAAGCGTCACCGTGCCAAAGTCCTGCGAACCGGTGGTGACGATTTCGGTTTGGGCTGGTTGCTCGACGGCAATTTCGGGCACGGCGGTGTTTGTGCCGGTGCCGCTGAGGCTAATTACAAACGAGCCCTCATTGCTATCGTTATTAGCGATGGTAAGAGTCGCCGCGTGGGCAATTGCGGCGCTTGGGGCGAACCTCACCGTGAAGGTCGTGGTGCCTCCAGCCGCAACGGGAGTGGTGGGCGGTGTGGTGACCGTGAAGTCGGCCGCGTTGGTTCCGCTGATGGCCACCAGCGGGGTGCTGGTCAGGCTCAAGGCCAGATCGCCCGAGTTGCGAATCGTGAAGGTGAGGCTGGTGTTGGAGCCGACTTCCACCGAACCAAAGTCACGTGAGCCATTGTTGGCGATGTCGGTTTCGGCCGGTTGCTCAACCGCGATTTCAGGGGCGCCAACGGTGAGCGTGCCCGCGCCTGTGATTTGGGCGATACTGATCACGGGGGAAACAGAACCCAAGGCTCCGTATACGCCCGCGGGCTGTTTATCGGCGCCGATGAACAGCTCCTTGACCGTGTCGGTACCGGCATAGGTCAGATCCAGAGTACCACCGCTGCTGGCGATGGTGACCGTCGAGACATCGTTGGCCGTGTTGGAATTGTTGGAGATCCGAACCGTGCCGGCGTTGACCGTGAGGTTGCCCGGGTAGGTGTTCGCGCCACTGAGGATCATGGGCGAGGTCGCGCTGTTCTGGGTGATGCCGGTGACATTCGCACCGATAACACCACTAATGGTGGTGGCGCCGGTGCCGGTGCCTTGCAGGGTGATGCTGCCGGTGTGGTTGACGGTGGCGGTGGTGATGCTGATGGTGTTTGCGGCGAGACCCAGATTGTTGAGCAGCAGGTTGCCGCTGCCGGTGATACCACCGGTGAAGGCCGTCACCGCTTTGGTCGTCCCGCTAATGGTGTTGTCGAAAGTCTGCAAGGTCAGGTTGCCATTCAAGGTGACCTGTCCACTCATAACGAAGCCCGAGCCGGCGCCGTTGGCACCAATGACCAACGTGCCACTGTCAGGAGCATTGATGACGAATGGATTCGAGTTGTTCTGCCCGGTGATGAAGGAGGCCCCCGTCGAACCGGCACCGCCCATGGTGACGGTGTTCGCGCCCAGCGTGGTGGTGGTGGTCTTACTTTCCAGTGTGCCATTTTTGATGGTGACTCCTCCCACGAAGGTGTTCGCGCCACCAAGAGCCAACTGACCGGCTCCGGTTTTGACTAGGCTACCGCCGCTGCCGCTTATGATTCCCGTCAGGGTGGCGATGCCCGGGGCACCGACACCACCACCACCGACTTGGACGGTCAGCGCGCCAGTTAAAGCGGTGGGGGTGGAAAGGGAGAACGCCGCCGTGGCCACATCGTCATTGTTGAAAATGACTGTACCAGGGATTGGCAGGGTGACATTGCTGACGGTCGCCGCCTGGCGCACCGACAGGTTCGAGCCTGAGGCGAGCGTGATGCTTTGAGCGAAGGTGGGAGTGCCGCTGGCGTTCAAAACAAAGGAGGCTCCGTTGCTGACCGTCACCGCGGTATTGGGAGACAAGGCGGCGCTGCTATTGATAAACAGGCGGTTTTGGCTGACGGTGGTGGCTCCGCTGTAGGTGTTGGTTCCGCTCAGGATGACGTCCGTGGCACCAGTCTTGGTCAAGGCCAGCGTGCCGCCGGTGTTCTTGATATTGCCGGTGGAAGTGCCGCCAACGATGGCGCCCAAGGTCAAGGTGGAGGTGGTGGATGCCGCGGTGTTATCCACCGAGCCCGTGCCGCTGAAACCATTGAGCGTCTCCGAATTGCCGTTGAGGTCGAGGGTGCCACTGACAGTGAGAGTGCCCGCGCCGACGCCATCTGGCAGCACGTTGGAAGTGCCGAGCTTGAGCGTGGCAGCGGCCGCCACCTTAATCGGTGCGGTACCGGCAATCTTGTTGCTGGTAGTGCTTTGCAGCGTGTAGACACCGCTGTCGAATAGGACCGACTGCGGTGTCACATCCGCTCCCGTGATGTCCACGGTTTTGTTCGTGGCGGTGCTTTCGAAGATCAGGTCCACGTTATTCACGTAATCACTCGGACTGCCATCCAGAGCCCAGTTCTTCGCACCGGCGATGGTGGCCGTGCTCCACTCGCTGCTTTGCGCGCCGGTCCAGGAGTAAGCACTCGCAACAACCAGCTGCACGGCACTGCTGCTGTCGCTCAGCGTGTAGGTTCTGCCTAAGGGCGTGGTGCCGAGGGTATATGCGCTGAAACCGCTGCCTCCCAGGGTTCCGCTGTAGGAAATGAGCGAGTAGGTGCCGTTAGCAGGTGGGTTGCCGGTGATGTTGATGGCGATGGAACCGGCCGCGCCGCTGTTGGTCACGCCGCTGGAGGTGCTAACCGTCAGACCCGTGCCGCCGCTTGCGAGGTCGAAATTCAGCGTGCCGGTGCTAGTGAAGGTGAGAGCATTCACCGTGCTTGGGGTGGTGGTCAGCGAGAGCGCGGTCCCGGCGGCGAGGGTAAGCGAACTGGAAGTGCTCACGGCATTGGCATTGCCGAGAACCAAGGCACCGGCATTGACGGTGGTGGCACCCGTGAAGGTGTTGACACCGGAAAGGGTTAGAGTTCCTGCACCGGTCTTGGTGAGCGTGCCCGCACCGCTGTCATCGGAGAGAATGCCGGAGAGGGTGATGTTTTTGGCGGCGGCGGCGCTGGTAGCGGCTTGGATTGTGGTGCCGGCGACGCCCAGTTTCATGTCGAGCGAGGACGACCATGTGTCGGATGCACCAAGAGTGCCGCCTTGCAGCTTGATCGCGACTGGGAGGGTGCTGGCGTCGGTGCCGCGGGTGATCCCTTGGAGGCCGATGTAAAGGCTGCCGCCGCTGAGGGTCAAATTCGCCGCTGAGCTGGCGTTATAGGTGGTAAGGCCCGTGGAACCTCCGAACTGGATGCCGTTGGCGGTCACCGTGCCGGCGGACTGGGTCATGGTGGCGGTGAAGCCCGAGTTGGACCCGGCCTTGTAGAAGTAAATCTTGTTGGCGGTGCTGCCGGTGCCAACCGTGACCGTGCCACCCGTCACATTAAGCGTGCCGTTGGATGCGGTGGTATTTCCGATGCGAATCTCGCCGGAACGGCTGGCGGTGGTACCAGCG
>JBIPND010000484.1:0-3511 GCA_044374015.1 Luteolibacter sp.
GCACTAAAACCAACCGGCGGGGTGTTTCGGAAGGGGGGGGCGAAAGCCGGCATGCCCGAAAATGAGCGATGAGGGACTTTCTTCGACGGAACCGGACTGGATTAGGCCGGCTGATTTCTCAGGCTCCACAAAGGACGCTGAGGGCTCATGCTAATTTTTAAAAATTGATCAATCTTTAATACAGATTCACTAACAATCCTACACCACGGGGTCGGGGAGGCCGGAACCGATTGGGGGGGATGCCGTGGAAATTTGCTTCAGGGGAGGGTGATAGGGTCGTGATGACCAGGGGGGGGTGGGTGCAGGAATGTGGCTTGCGCTTCTCCTTATACGCTTCGCAGTCTGCACGATTTTTCAGCGGCAGCAACTACGCGATCACGTAAGGACGGCGACCTTTTCTAATACGATCGGGCGATCGTCAATCCATTTGGCAGTCTCAGGAAAAGTTTAGGGCATCCATGTCGAAGACGACGGTGACATCCTCCGGGAGCGAGGTTCGGGATAGAATCTGTTGGACGTGGCGGGTCAGAGGCCTAGCGCGCTGGGAACGGAGGGTGATCTGGAAGCGGAACTGGCCGTGGGAGCGGATCAGCGGCGAGGGCAGGACTTCGCCGAGGGTGATGCCGCCAGGCAGGTTTTCGGCGAGGCGCAAGTGGAGGGTTTGCAGGGTGAACTCGGCACGGCGCTCGTGGGTGGAGCGGGACGTCAGGACGGCGCAATGGGCGTAGGGCGGGAAGGAAAACTGGCGGCGGAACTCCATTTCCTGCTCGGAAAACCCATCGAAGTCATGCTTGCGGGCATACTGGATCGAGGGCGAATGCGGGGTGAAGGTCTGGACGATGACCTCGCCTTCGAGGTCGCCGCGGCCGGCCCGCCCCGCGACCTGGGTGATGAGCTGGAAGGTGCGCTCGCCGGCGCGGAAGTCCGGGACGTGAAGGCTGAGGTCGGCGTTGAGGATGCCAACCAGGGTGACGTTGGGAAAATGCAGGCCTTTGGCGATCATCTGGGTACCGATCAGGATATCGATCTTGTGGGCCTTGAAGGCGGCTAGAGTGTCGCGCAGCGCGTTCTTGCGGCGCATCGCATCGGCATCGATGCGGGCGAATTTGGCCTTCGGCAAAACCTTGGCGAGCACCTCCTCGACCTTCTGGGTGCCGTAGCCTTGCAGGATGATGGCGGGGCTTTTGCACTCCGGGCACTTGCGCGGGACGATCGCTTGGTGGCCGCAGACGTGGCAGACGAGCCGCTCGTCGGTGCGGTGATAGGTGAGGGCCACGGCGCAATGCGGGCACTGGCAGACGTGGCCGCAGGACGGGCATTGGAGGGAGCGGGCGAAGCCGCGGCGGTTGAGGAAAAGGATCGATTGCTCGCCTTTCTCCAGCCGTTGTTCGAGGGCGCTGCGGAGTTTGTCCGAGAGGATGGCGACTCCGCCCTTTTGCTTGTTCTGTTCGAGGCGCATGTCCACCACCCGCACCAGCGGCATCGATGCGCTGTCGGCGCGCTGGTTGAGGCGGACGAGTTGGTATTTGCCGGTCTCGGTGTTGTGCCAGGACTCGAGTGACGGGGTGGCGGAGCCTAACACAATGGCGCAGGGTTCGAAGGCGGCGCGCAGCACGGCGACATCGCGGCCATGATAGCGCGGGACATTTTCCTGCTTGTAGGTGTTCTCGTGTTCCTCATCGACGAGGATCAGCCCGAGGTCCGGCAACGGCGCGAAAACTGCGGAGCGCGCGCCGATGACGATCCGGGCGGTGCCCTTGCGGATGCGGTGCCACTCGTCGAAACGCTCGCCCTGCGAAAGGTTTGAGTGGAGCACGGCCACCTGGTCGCGCATCGCGGCGAAGCGGGATTTAAAACGGCGGACGGTCTGGGGAGTTAAGGAAATTTCAGGGACCAGCACCAGCACGGTTTTGCCGAGATCGAGCGCGCGGCGGGCGGCTTGCAGGTAGACTTCGGTTTTGCCGGAACCGGTCACGCCTAACAGCAAAATGGGTTTGGCTGCAACCGGATCGGCGAGCGCGGCAAGGATCGCGTCAAGGGCGGCGGCTTGATCCGGATTGAGCGTGAGTGGGGCGGATTCGATGAACTCTTCGAGGTTGTCGGCATCGGGATCGCGGCGGACTTCCTCGGCTTCAAGACGGATCAACCCGGCTTTTTCCAGGGATTTGAGCGCGGCGGCATTGCCCTCGCCGAGGTCGGCGACAGCCATCCGCATTTCAACCGCGCCGGTCAACAGGGAAAGGATGGCGTGCTGGCGGGGGGCGCGTTTGAGGAGTTTGTCGAAAACGGCGGGATCTGGAGCGGCTTCGAGAATGGCGACGCGGCGGGTCTTGGCGGAATTTTCCTCGGAGCGGACCCCTTCGGGCAGGACCGAGCGGATGACCGACTCGATGCTGGAGGCGTAGTAATTGGCGATCCAATCGGCGGTGCGGAGCAGCACCGGGGTGATCAGCGGCTCCGGATCAATCAGGGATTCCAGCTCGCGAAGGGCGAAGTCCGCCTGCTCGGGCGCGACCACGGAAAGGACGGTGCCGGTGGCGGATTTCCGCCGCAGAGGGATCCGGACGCGGCATCCGGGAAGCACGCAGAGACCCGCCGGAATGGCGTAGTCGAAGACGAGCTCGGAGGGGCCATCGATGAGGACGCGGGCGTTCACGAGCCACAAACTGGCCATCGCGAGCCGCAGGGGGAAGGATCTTTTGTCACCTTATGGTGGCTCGGCCCGCGGAGCCCGCATCGACCCATCAGCCGCAAGCACCACCAGCTCTTCGACGACCGCGCGATGCGCTCGAATCAACACGGATCGGGCGTTTTCAGCGGCGTCCCTCACCTGATATTCCACCCCACGCGCCCGCGCCGCGCGGTCCATCGTCCGGATCAGCGCGACCATGTTTTTGACCCTTAAGACCAACTCCCGGTCGTCCAGTCGCAGGTAGCGATCCAGTGCATCGACTTGCAGCCGGCAGCTTTCATAAGTCGCGCTGAGTTGATCGAGGTTGAAGGGTTTGTCGCCATCCTCGATGGAGTTCGACCGATCCACAATCCAGGCCATCGGCGCGATCACGCGCAGCAATTCGGACGCGAGCACGTTCCGCGGGATTTCGGTGGGGCGGTTGCCGGCCCCTTGGATCGCGAGCATCTTCGCGGAAAAGTGATAGGGCGCTTCCACGCTGAGGTCCGCGAGACGGCGGCGGATGAAGGGGTTGGCAACGTATTGCCCGACCGGCTGGCTCCCGGCTTTTTCGCGGATTTCCTGAAATTTTGCGGCAGCACCCGCAATCGCGGCGTCCGGGACTTTCGCCGCCAACTCCAGCAGCTCGCGAAAATCCGCCGCCAGCAGCACCTCATAATCGAGGAAAAACTGCGGCCTCTCCATCGCCAAAATGGCCGGCAGGTAGTCCGCCGCCGCCTTTGGCAGGATCAAGCGGCCCCCGTTTCCGCGACCGAGCTCGCTGAGCTGGCCCCAAAAGCCGGGCGGAAGCTTGAAGGTGCCATCGACGTCCACATGGAC
>JBIPND010000486.1:0-3506 GCA_044374015.1 Luteolibacter sp.
CTTCGCGGTTGACGCGCTCGGCGGTGATTTTTTTCGAGCCCGCGTAGGCGCGGATTCCCCAGACGCCGCACCAGACGATGGCGAGGACCACAACTGCTTTTATCACCACTTCCCGCTGCCTCATTTCATTCGAGTTTAGCCGGGGGCAACTTGCACGCAAGGGGGCAATATCCGGTGGGTGGTGGCGGGAAATCGGCCTTGCGATTTTGTGGGAGGATGTATGAATCGCAGGATGCAACAGCTCCGGTGTTTTTGGCTGATGGCGATGATCTCCGGGGTGGCGCATGGCGATCCGCTACCCGAGCTGAGGGTGAAGGCGGTGGCGGGGCTGTGGCTGAGAGTCGGCGGCGTGCCGCTGAGCGTGCCTTTGGTCGGGCCGCCTGAGTTGCGAAAGGGACTCGCACCTCAGGAAGATTGCAGTTTTTTGATTCAAGCCGACGGTGGTCGCTTGAATCGCGTTTGGTGTTCGTTGGCAATTGTGTCTGGTGGCTCGGTGACTGTTTGAATCTCTGATCTATCGCGGAATATGAAAATTACGGATACCTTGACAAAAATGATCTCTAATTTTTTGAACAATCCGGGAGGTTGGGTGTTATCCAATTGGAATTCTCCGGGTCGGGATGGCCGGCTCCGCGGGCTTCCCATGCTTCGGCCGGCTTAAATGATTGACAGAAAAGATCGGTTTCTTCAAAAATTCGTGCGCTGTTTATCCATTGTTAATATGTTAGCGCGCCCCCGACACTTCAGAAAACATGCCGCCACCCATGCGGCGCTGGTCTTGATTCAGGCATGTTGCGGGCTGAGCGCCCAAAATTTCACGGCCCGCTCCGCCGGCCTCAATCCATTCGGAGTCAATGGCCCGCTGCCCTTCGGCCGGGCTTTGGAATCCGCGACCGGGGCCGGCCTCAAGGGCGGCTTCAGTTATGGAGTGGGTGTGAACGCGGTCTACGATTCTAATTTTTTCCTAACCGAAGACGACGAGGAAAGCGAGGTCACGCTGAGCCTCAGCCCTTCGATCGACTACACGTCCGATCCGGAAGGCGGCGCCCCGATGGTGATTACCGCGGGCTACTCGCCCTCCGCCAATGCGTATTTGAACAACTCCGAACTCAACTCGGTGGACCAGTCGGGGAGTGTTGCGATGACCATCTCCGGCTCGCGGACGACGATCAGCGCCTACGCCGGTTACAGCCAGGATTCGGGAACCGATCGGCTGGCCGGCGGATTTTTCACCGGAACCTCGATCAGCGTCGGCGCCCAGGCGAACTATCAACTGGCTCCCAGGACCACGGTTTTTGCCAGCTGGTCATCGGCCATTACCGATTACGGCAACGGTGAGGATGGTGTATCCGCAGGCGGTGGCGGTGGTGGCACCGATTCGGCCGTCGGTTTCGATGGCCACTCCTTCGGCGCGGGTGGCTTCTGGGCCGCCACCGAGCGTTTCAGCATCGGCCCGAGTTTCAACTACTCCACGACCACCTCCGACAACATCGGCACCCGCGATTCGTGGGGGGCTTCCGTGCAGGCCAGTTACAAGGCCACGGAAAAAATCGGGCTGGGGGCCTCGTTCGGGGTTGAAACGTCGGACTACTCGCGGGAAGAGGACGGCGGCAGTAATTACAATTTCACCGGAAGTCTGAATACCTCATATCAGATCAACGCGCTCTGGTCCTGTGGCGCGTCCATCCAGTCGGGGGTCGTCCCGTCGCCCACACAGGCGAACTATGTCATCAACAACTGGTCGGTGAGCTCCTCGTTGAGCCGCGCCTTGTTGATCGGTTCTGCCGGGCTCGGTGTCGATGCGCAGTTTTCGAGCTACGACGCGGTCGGTCCAACGGGCGTTTCCCAAGTCGATGAAAACAGCTACGGAATATCCATTTCCTACAGCCGGCCGCTGTTCAACGAGCGGGTTGGATTCGGCACCTCGCTGCGTTACTCGTTCAACGAGGGCGACATCGAATACACCCAGCTCCAGCTCACTGCGGGGCTGAGCATGCAGTTCTGACATTTGTTAGGGTTGCTCCCGCGGCCCCCCGCTGTCACGCTCCCGCATCTTGGAATTGATCTGGAAAAACGATTTGCCGGAGGGCTTCGACCCGATGACGGCCAAAGAGCTGCGGCAAAGCCTGCGGCGCGGCAGCTTCGTCTATCCGTTTTTGGGGATCCAGTTTCTGGCCGTGGGCGCGATGGCCGCGGAGTTCCAGATGGGCCATGCGGCGGTTAGCTCGGAGTATGAGGGCATGCTCAACCTGTGGTTGCTGTGGAGCTCTGGGCCGTTCTGGATGGTGGTCTCGGCGATTTGCCTGTTCCTGATGCCGTTGAGCGGGGTGATTCTGATGGGCCAGGAGCTGGAGGAGGGAAACCACGAACTGCTGCTTCTAACCAAACTGGACCGGTGGAAAATCGTCTTCGGAAAATTCATTACGCTGTGGGGTTTGTGCGCTCTAACATTCATTTCGCTGCTGCCCTACGTGGTGGTGCGCTACATGGTGGGTGGCATCGAATGGTGGCATGAAGCGGCCTGCGCCACGACCATCCTCGGCGGCTCGGCAATGATCAGCGCGGGGGCGATCGGCGCCTCGGCATTCCAGGGCATCGGCGGCCGGGTAGGGGTGCTGTTTTTGTTTCTGGCATCGATGGCGGCGGGCGCGGCGGCGCCGCTGTTCGGATCGGCGATGCGCAGTGGCGGCTGCGGTTTGGCCTATCATCTCACGGCGGTCTCCGCAGTGGTGTGTTATGTGGCGATGGGACTCTCGCTGGCGCGCTCGCGGCTGCGGCTGGCGATCATGGCCTACGAGGTGAAACCGAGCGGAATGGTGCTCGGGTTGTTGATTTTTTCGCCATTCGTGATCGGGATGGTGACGGCCGTGACGCTTGGCTGGGGCGGCTTGGCCGGCTTGTTGGGAATGGCATTGGTGGCCGCGCGGCTGGACGTAACTCCGAAAGCCCCCGGCTTCATCACCGCCCCGCCGCCGAATGTGCCGGTGGTCGAAACCGAGCCGTAATTCCCGCAAGAATCGCGGTTTACTCAAACCGGTTCCCGCTCCACGTTCCCGCCCATGGAACCTCGTGAAATTTTGTTAGCCAGCGGGCCGATCATCGCCCGAACTCCCCGGGTGGAGGATTTTCCTGCGATGATCGAGCTACACCGCAGTTGTTTTCCGCCGTCCATGGGCCCGGATGAGGCGTGGCGCGAGGACCAGCTTCAATCGCATTTGCAGGTGTTTGAAGAGGGCCAGGTGGTGATCGAGCGCGAGGGGAAAATCGTCGGGGTCTCCTCCAGCTTGATCGTCGCGATGGGCCGCGACCCGCTGCGCCACCATACCTATTACGGCATCACCGACGACGGATATTTTTACAACTACGATCCCCAGGGCGACACGCTCTACGGCGCGGAGGTCTATGTGGACCAAGCTTGCCGGGGACTGAGGATCGGCGCGGCGCTTTATGAAATCCGCCGTGAGTTGTGCAAACGCCTCAACCTGCGGCGCATCCTGGCGGGCGGG
>JBIPND010000487.1:0-3502 GCA_044374015.1 Luteolibacter sp.
CGGCGGCGCGGCCCGCCGTGGATCCCCGCTCAGCGCTCGAGAATCTCCACCTCGTAACCGTCGGGATCGGTCACGAACGCCATCTTGCGCCCCCCGCCGGTGAATTTCTCGCGCCAGCCCGACGGCCAGATTTCGATCCCTGACTTTTCGACGTCGTCACAGTAGGCGATGATATCACTCACCCCGAGACACGTGTGCATCAAGTCTTCCGGGCAGCTCGCCGTGTAATCGGGGGAGTGGCAGAGTTCGAGGAAAACCTCGTTTCCGGGAAGTTCGAGGAACGCCAGGCTGTTTCCTTCCGGCGAGTCCTTGAACTCGCCCAACGTGTAACCGAGCTTTTTGTAAAACTCGATGGAGGCATTCAAATCACGGACACGGATGCGGGTATGAAGAAAGCGGATCATGGTGGGCCAAGCGTGGCGCATAACCCCGGCCTTGCCAAATGGCGATTGCGCAAAATCCGGCATTTCCGCCGCAACCAATGACCCGGGTTGCAATCGCCAGACATCCGTGGTAACAGGTAGATGCCATGAAAACGATCCTTGTTGCCGTTGATTTTTCGAATGCCACCCCCGGGGTCCTGGAAATGGCCGTCGGGCTGGCAAAAGCCTTCGGTGCCGAGCTGCGCCTCATCCACATCGTCGAGCCGGAACCCAGCTACACCGCCTATGGATTCACCCCGGAGGAGTTTCCCGCGATGCACGTCTATCAGGAAGAGGCGAAGCGCCGCGCCGGCGCCAAGCTCGACAACCTCCTCGCGCAGGTGAGAACCGAGCTCCCCACCGCCACCTCGCACATTGCCGAGGGCAGCCCGCTTCACACCCTGCTCGAATACGTCAGGGAAAGTGCCGCAGATCTCGTGGTGGTCGGCAGCCACGGCCACGGCGTGATCGCCTCGTTCTTGTTAGGCAGCGTCGCCGAGGGCATGGTTAGAAAAGCGGCCGTCCCCACCCTGATCGTGCCCGCGGCTCCGGAGTGAGGACCGATCATATTCCTTGGCGCTCGGGGGAGGCGTGGTTATGATTCGGCGCGGAGAGCCGCTCTCCTAACACCCATTCCCAACCCTCCCTCATCCGTGAAAATCGCCGCTGTTCTAATCGTCATTCTCAACGCCGCGCTGCTGGTGCCCGCGGCCGCCGACTACCGCGTGTTCCTGGTGGTCGCCTCGCTGGTCACCGCGATGGTGCTGGCGGGAATCAGCTTCAGTGCGGGTGCTCCCAAACCCGTGGCCCAGCCCGCCGTGGCGGAAGCGGTCAAGCCCGCCGCCATCGCCGCGCCCCAAAACCAGGCGCAGGCGGAAGTCGTCACCCTGCTCGGCATTTTCCAGGAAAAAGGCCGGTTCATCGATTTCCTGATGGAGGACATCACCCCCTTCAACGACGCCGAGGTCGGCGGGGTGGCACGCGCCGTGCATCAGGGTTGCAAACAAGCTTTGAAAGAACATTTCCACATCGAACCGATCAGCCCGGAAGGCGAGGGGGCCTCCATCACCGTGCCCGCCGGCTATACTGCCGATGAATTCCGGCTTGTCGGCAATCTCTCGGGCGAGGCCCCATTCAGCGGAAAAATCGTCCACCAAGGCTGGAAAACCACTTCGGTGAAACTTCCGCGCGTTCTCAAAACCGATCGCCTGCCCGCCATCGCCCCGGCGCAGATCGAGGTCCAGTGAGGCCCCCAATCCCCCTTTTACCATGAGTTTTCAGTTCAGCCTCGGCATCGACCTGGGCACCAGCAACAGCGCCATCGCGGTCGCGGATTTCGAGACCGGGCAGACGTCCATCGTCGAACTCACCCAGATCCTCGCGCCCAACCAAATCGGCGAAATGCCGACGCTCGCCTCCGCGCTCTACCTCGCCCATCCGCAGGAGTTTCCCGCAGACGATGTGAGATTGCCGTGGCCATCGGACCCGGCAATCATCGGCCATTTCGCCCGCGAGCACGGGACCTTGGTGCCGGACCGCTTGGTGACCTCGGCGAAATCCTGGCTTTCCAATCCCCACATCGATCCCCGCCAACCCGTCCTGCCGTGGGGCTCGGCCATCGAGGGGAAACTTTCCGCCTTCGAATGCTCCCGCCGCTATCTGGCGCATCTCAAGCAGGGATTTCTCCACGCCGAAGCCGCGCAAGGCCGCCACTGGGATCTTGCCCAAGGCCAAATGGTTCTCACCGTCCCCGCATCCTTCGATGAAATCGCGCGCAATCTGACCTACGAAGCCGCCGAGGCCGCAGGCCTGCCGAACGTCGTCCTGCTCGAAGAACCCCAAGCCGCCTTCTACGCTTGGACCGCGCAGGCGGGTAAGGATTGGCGGACGCAGGTGAATCCGGGTGACATCGTGCTGGTCTGCGACGTCGGCGGCGGCACCGCGGATTTCAGCCTGATCGCGGTGACCTCGCGCGCGGGAAATCTCGCGCTCGAACGCATCAGCGTCGGCGAGCACCTCCTGCTCGGCGGCGACAACATGGACCTCGCGCTCGCCTACACCCTGCGCGCCCAGCTCGAAGACGCCGGAAAAACCATCGACGACTGGCAGTTCCTCACGCTCATCCACGCCGCGCGCGTCGCCAAAATCAGCCTGTTTTCCGATCCGACTCTGGAAAATGCGCCGGTCACCGTCCCGTCGCGCGGTTCCGGCCTGTTTGCGGGCACGCTCTCGACCCGCCTCGAACGCGCGGTGCTGGAGCAAGTCGTGCTCGACGGATTTTTCGAAATGACCCGCGTCACCGAGGTCCCGCTGGAAACCGGCGTCACGGCGTTGCAGGAATTCGGCCTGCCCTACGCGGCCGATCCGGTCATCAGCAAGCACCTCGCCCGGTTCCTCACCCGCAGCCTGCAAAACGTCAATGCCAGCGAAGCCCTCTCCGCCCTGGTCGGCGAGCAAACCGGCAACTATTTGAAACCCAGTGCGATCCTCTTCAACGGCGGCGTGTTCAAGGCCGGGCCCATTCGCCAGCGCGTCCTCGACCTGCTCGCCTCATGGAACGACGGCACCCCCGTCCGCGCTCTCGAAGGCGACGAGCCCGACCTCGCCGTCGCCAAAGGTGCCGCCTTCTACGGCCAGAACCGCGCCACCGGCCATGGCATTCGCATCAAGGCCGGCACCGCGCGCTCCTACTACATCGGCCTCGAATCCTCGATGCCCGCCGTCCCCGGATTCCGCCCGCCGGTCAAAGCGCTCTGCGTCGTCCCGCAAGGCATGGAGGAAGGTAGCGAGTGCCTCATCGAAGGCCGCGAATTCGGCCTCGTCACCGGCAAACCCGCCAGCTTCCGCTTCTTTTCCTCCGAAATCCGCAGCGGCGACATCCCCGGCCAGATCCTGCCGAACGCCGAGCGTGAGCTCGAGGAAACCGCCCGCATCGAAGTCAATCTCCCCGTCGTCGAAGGTTTCCCCGAAGGCCAGGTGATCCCCGTCAAAATCGACGCCGTCGTCACCGAAATGGGCAACCTCGAACTCTGGATGAACCACACCGCCTCCGACCAACGCTGGAAAGTGGAATTCCAAGT
>JBIPND010000488.1:0-3501 GCA_044374015.1 Luteolibacter sp.
CGGCGAGACCGCGCTACCTGTCTAAGCGAGACCGCGCTACCGCGAGTGGGTGGCGAATGGGAAAGCCCAAGGCTCGTCGTTCCGGCTTTTCTTGGCATCCATCATTCTTATTTCATTCGCATGCGGTCTCGGAGAGACCGCGCCACCATCGCCCCTTCCATGGAAAACGAGCCCCTCACATCGACGAATACCCAGACCGCCCCGCGCCTCTTGATCGTCGGCCAGACGCCGCCGCCTTGGCACGGCCAGGCGGTGGCGACGAAGATGTTGTTTGATCACGACTGGGGCCAGCGCGAGGTCACCACGCTGCGGATGGCCTACAGCGGGGAGATGCAAGCGGTCGGGCGATTCAGCCTGGACAAAGTCCGGCATCTTTTCGATCTGATCGGAAAGACCCACCAGATTCTGGATGATCACCCCAACACCGTTCTGTTCTATCCGCCGGCGAGCGCCAACTGGGTGCCGTTTCTGCGGGATGTGGTTTATCTGTCCCGGGTGCGGCGCAAGGCGTGCGGGACGGTTTTTATTTTCCACGCATCCGGATTGGCGGAATGGATTTCCAAGAGTGTGATCCGCCGCTGGCTGGCTCGCCGCGCCTACCATCAGGCGGATCTGGCACTGGAGGTGGCGGTCGAGCAGGTTCCGCCGCACGAGGTATTTGAGACCACCCGCTGGGAGTGGTGCCCCTGCGCGGCGGAAGTGCCATTGATGGAGCGGAGCAATCCTGCGGCTGACCGTCCCCTGAGGATCCTGTTCGTGGGTAGCCTGCAGGAGGGCAAGGGAGTCCTGGAAATCATCCGGACTGCGGCGATCATCAAACAACAGGGGGCGGGTTCGCGCTTCCACATTTCGATTGTCGGGCGGTGGTTTTCGGAGGAGTTCAAACAGGACGTCCAGCGTCTGGTGGCGGAGTTGGAAGTGGAGGGCATCGTCGAGCTTCCAGGCGAGCTCACCGGTGATGCCAAATGGCAGGCTTACCGCGAGGCGGATGTCTTTTTTTTCCCTTCCCACTACCAGTCCGAAGCATCGCCGATTGTGCTGATGGAGGCGCTGGGGGCCGGACTGCCGGTAATCAGCACCCTCTGGCGTGGAATTCCCAAACTGGTGGAAGGTTGTGAAGCCGCGTGGCTGCTGCCCATTCGTGATCCGGAAGGCTATGCGGCAGCGCTGATGGAGCTCGATGGCAGAAGAGAAGAATTCACCCGCTTCGCGGCTCATTCCCGAAGATTCTATGAGGACCGCTACCAGCCGCAACATTTCACCGGCCGAATCGAAAACGCCTTGGAACGACAATGGCCGGTGAATCCAGCGGGTAGAGAGCCGCTTGCCGAGGCGCGCCCTGCTTCCGGGCCTGGAGAATCCTACCGCATCCTGCAAGTCTTCAACCAATACGCGGAGCAAGGTGGCGAGGAAGTGTGGGTGGACCAGGTGACCTCATTGAGTGACGAACGGCTGCGGGTTCACGAACTACGTTTCCACAGCCGCGCCTGGAAAATGCGGGGAGCCCCATCCCCGCTTACCCAGGCCTGGCGGATGTGGGACAACCCGGAGTCCCGCCGACGCCTGAGCCGCGAGGTCGGCAGCCTTCGGCCGGACGTGCTGTTGTTCCACAACCTGATTCCGGTGGCCTCGTTCGGGCTTTACGACGAGGCGCGGAAGCTCGGGGTGCCGGTGCTCCAGTATATCCACAACTTCCGTCCCTTCAGCCCGTCCGGAACCATGTGGCACGGGGGACGGGTGCATGATGAAGCCCTGCACGGTAACCCGTGGCCAGAGGTTTTCGGCGGGGCATGGGAGCGGTCCGGCACCAAGACCGCCTTGCTGGCGCTCCACCTCCGGCGGCTCCAAAAGAACGGCTGGCTGGATGCGGTGGACCAGTGGATCGCGATTTCCGAATTCATGCGCGACAAGTTCGTGGAAGCGGGTATTCCGGAATCCAAGATCACCACTTTGCGCCATTGCTGGACGCCGATGGCGGCGGAGCCTGCTGGAGAGGACCATGGTTATTACTTGTTTCTGGGGCGTCTGGTGCCGGAAAAAGGCGTGGGCACCTTGCTGGATGCCTGGCAGAAGCTGGAACGGAAACTCGGTGCCAAGTGTCCGAAGCTGGTGATCGCCGGAACCGGGCCGGAAGAATCCAAAGTGATGGCCGCCACCCACGGGTCGAAGGTCGAGTATGTCGGGTTCGTCCTGGGGGAAGCCAAGCAACGGCTACTGGCCGGCTGCCGCGCGGTGCTTGCCCCCTCGATCTGGTGGGAGCCGCTCGGCCTGATCGTTTATGAGGCCTACGACCACGGCAAGCCGGTGATCGCGGCGCGATCGGGCGGGCTGGTGGAAACCGTGAGGGAAGGTGAAGGAGGATTCCTCCACCGACCCGGCGATCCCGACTCGCTGGTGGAAGCCATCCTCAAGCTCGAGGAAACCGGCCACGCAGGCCGGGTGGCCATGGGAACGACCGGCAGGAAATGGCTGCTCCAAAAGGCGAGCCCTGACGTGTGGAAGTCGGGGTTTTCAGAGATCGTCGAGTCAGTCCTCAGCAGGTAGGGTTCCACCAGCTTGCCCGGCATAGCCTTTAGCGAAGCCTGGGCCGGGGGAACCGGCGAAAGGATCGCGAACGAGTCGTCCGGGGCTGGGCGTTCCGGCTTTCTCCGGGCTTTGCGTTCACATCCCTTTCGCCTGCGGCCCCGGCGGTGCCGCCCTACCTTCGCGGCCGCGCCGAGGTAGGGTTCCACCAGCTTGCCCGGCATAGCCTTAGCGAAGCCTGGGCCGGGGGAACCGAGCGAAAGGATCGTGAACGAGTGGGTCGGGGTTGGACGGTTCGGCCTCTTCCGGGCTTTGCGTTCACAGCTCTTTCGCCTGCGGCCCCGGCGGTGCCGCCCTACCTTTTCGTTCGCAGCTCTTTCGCCGGCAGCCCCGGCGGTGCCGCCCTACCTTTCAGACCATGCCATCCCCCATCCAACACCTGCCGAAGCGGATCGACGAATCCACGGAGCGGCATCACTTTTATGAGACTCACTGGAAAAAAGTCGGTCTTGAGCTGTTGGCACGGCACGCGCCACCGCTGGATGGATGGAGCCTGCTGGATTACGGATGCGGTCGCGGCGAAACGCTCGGACTTGCGGCGCAGCGCGGCATGAAAGCCCTTGGCACGGATGTGGATGAAGAATGTGTGGCTCTTGGGAGAGAGCATGGAGACGCCATTAAATTGGAGGAGCCGCATGATCCGTCTCTGCAGTTTGGCGAGCGGTCATTCGATGTGGTGACGTGTTTTCATGTGCTCGAGCATGTGGACCGGCCCAAGGAGGTTCTGGCGGCCTTGGGAAAAATCTCGCGGAAATTCGTGGTGGTGGCGGTGCCGAACCTTCGCTCCCTGCCACGCCCGAAATTTTTGCGCCAGGAACCGCAGGTGGTCAATGAAGGGCACCTGCAAGGATGGGATCACGCCCATTTCCGGAATCTTGCCGAGAAACACTGCGGGTTGCGTCTGGTGGCATGGGGTCA
>JBIPND010000489.1:0-3500 GCA_044374015.1 Luteolibacter sp.
CGAGTTTCGCGGTGGTGGCGATGCCTTTTTTGATCCCGCCGTGATGGTCCCAGCCGCGGTGATAGAGCTGGATGAAGCGCACGCCGCGCTCGGCGAGGCGGCGGGCGAGCAGGCAGTTGGAGGCGAAAGATCCGTCACCGGGAGTGCAGCCGTACATGTCGAGGGTCTGCTTGGACTCTTCGTGATAGGCCATCAGCTCGGGCACAGACGCCTGCATGCGGAAGGCGAGTTCGTATTGCTCGATGCGAGTGGCGGCTTCCGGGTCGCGGGTTTTCAGCCTGTGGAGGGAGTTGAGCCGGTTGACGGTTTGGATGAGGTTTTTCTGCGAATCGAAGGTGTTGCCGGGCGGGTTGCGCACGTAGTGGACGGGATCGCCGGCGGATTGGAATTCGACGCCCTGAAGGTGCCCGGGCAGGAATCCGCTGCTCCACTGGCGGGACGAAATCGGCTGCGCCTGGCCGCCGCCGACACTGGTGAGAACGACGAATCCGGGCAGGTTCTGGCTTTCGCTGCCGAGGCCGTAGAGCACCCATGAACCCATCGACGCCCGCCCCGGGATGATCGAGCCGGTGTTCATGAAAGTGTGCGCGGGATCGTGGTTGATCTGCTTGGTGTGCATTGAGCGGATGACGGCGATGTCATCGGCGTGCTTGGCGATGTTAGGGAAAATGTTGGAAATTTCCATCCCGCACTTTCCGTGGCGGGAAAAGTCGTGCTGGGCACCCATGCAATTGAGCGCTTTGCCCTGAAGCTGGGCAAGCTGCTGGCCCTGTGTGAACGATTCGGGCATCGGCTTGCCGTCGAGCTCGCGGAGTTTCGGTTTGAAATCGAAAGTCTCCAAATGCGACGGGCCGCCGGCCATGCTGAGGAAAATGACACGCTTCACCTTGGGCGGCAGCTTGGGCGCCAGCCCGAAAGCGGTCTCCGCGCCTAACAGTCGTGAAAGAGCGATCGAGCCGAGGCCGGTGAGACCCTGGCCGAGGAAGGTGCGGCGGTTGGATGGATGGAACATGAGGTAAAAGCTGAAAAGCTGAAATTCTGAAAAGCTGAGAGTGGGAGAGTGGGAGAGTGGGAGAGTGGGAGAGCGGGAGAGTGGGAGAGTGGGGATTTATTTCTCTCCCTCACCCCCTCCTCTTCAATATCTCGTAATCGTCTCATGGAGATTGAGGATCGCGCGGGCCAGGGAGGTGGCGGCGGCGAGCCGGACGGGCGGGATTTCCTGCGGGGCGGGCGATGCGCCGACGGTGAGGAGTTGCGCGGCCTCTTCCGGGTTGGCGGTGAAGCGTTGCAATTCCTGCATGTGGAACTCGCCGAGGATTTGGCTTTCATCGGCGGTGGGCGGGCGGCTGAGGCAAAGCGACCAGGCGCGCGCGACGACATCTTCCGCGCCCTGCGGCTCTGCCAGGAGTCGGGCGGCCATGACGCGGGCGGCCTCGGTGAAGGCCGGGTCGTTGAGCAGATTGAGCGCTTGCAGCGGGGTGTTGGATGAGGATCGCTCGGGGGTGCATTCCTCGCGGGCGGGGGCGTCGAAGGCCTTGAGCATCGGGTGAAGGAACGTCCGCTGCCAGTGGGTGTAGAGGCCGCGGCGATAGAGCTGCGCGCCGGTATCCGGCTGGTATTCGCGGGGCGGGAAGTTGAGGTTGCGGTAGTATTTCGCAGGCTGATAGGGCTTGGCGCTCGGACCGCCGATGGCGGGGTTGAGCAGCCCGGCGACGGCTAGCGCGTTGTCACGGATCAACTCGGCGGGCAGGCGGAGCTGGCTTTGGCGGGCGAGCAGGCGGTTCTGCGGGTCGGTCTCGGCGAGGGCCGGGGTGGGGGTGCTGGACTGCTGATAGGTGCGCGAGAGCAGGATGGCGCGCATCAGGTGTTTCACGCTCCAACGGTTTTCCACGAACTCGACGGCCAGCCAGTCCATCAGCTCGGGGTGGCTCGGGTATTCCCCCTGCATGCCGAGATCGCCGGTGTCTTTGGATAGACCAATGCCGAACAGCCGTGCCCACAAGCGGTTCGCGAAAACGCGGGCGGTGAGCGGATTTTCCGGGCTGACCATCCACCGCGCGAGGTCGAGGCGGGTGGGGCGGGCATCGGTGGTTTTGTTAGCAATGGTTAGGAAACCGGGGGTGGCTGGTTCGACGATGGGGCCGGTCTGGTCCTGCCAGTCGCCGCGATGGAGCAGGCGGATCGGGCGGGGTGTGGCGGAGATGGTCGCGGGCACCGTGGGGATGGACTTGAGGAGGGCGGCGTGTTCGCTTTCGAGCTTGGTGATCTCGCCTGAGAGTTTTTGCCACTCCGGGGTCGATTGGCGGTGGAAGACGGCGAGTTTTGGCAAGTCCGGCGTGTCCGCTTTGAGCAGGGCAACGGCATCGGCGGGGAGCGGGACCGCCTGGGGGGATGGATCGGCGAGCAGGGATTTTTGCGAGGCGATCCACGCGTCGAGGATCTGCGGCGAAAAGGTGATGGCGTCGCGCTCTGCGCGAAGTGGGGCGAGCGAGGTGCTGATCTGTGCGAGGCGCGCGGATTGTTCCGGCGTGGGGGAGTGGATGACGGGTCCCCATTTGTCGAAGGCGATGCCTTGGGCTGCCCATTTCGCGGTGTCTTCCTGATAGTTTCCGTCGTTGTTCCACGCGCCCTTTTCGAGGATATCGCTGAAGAAGGCAGCGAATGAGTAGAAATCCTTGGCGGTGAAAGGGTCGAACTTGTGGTCGTGGCACTCGGCGCAGGCGAGGGTGGATCCAAGCCAGGCGGAGGTGGTGGTGCGCACGCGCTCGGATTGGTATTTCGCGAGATATTCGGCGTCCTGGATGCCTCCTTCTTCGGAGAGTTGGTTCAGCCGGTTGTAGGAAGCGGCGATTTTCTGGGAAAGGGTGGCATTCGGCAGGAGGTCGCCGGCGATTTGCTCGGTGGTGAACTGGTCGAAAGGTTTGTCGGAGTTGAAGGCGTCGATGACGTAATCGCGATAGGGCGAGGCGGAGCGCTCCTGATCTCCATGATAGCCGACGGTGTCGGCGTAGCGCACGGCATCGAGCCACGAAACCGCCATGCGCTCGCCGAAGTGGGGCGACGCGAGGAGTTCCTCGATGACGGCGCGGATCGCGGTGTCAGCGTCGGCGGCATGGGCTTGCAGGAAGGCGGCGGTTTGGGCCGGCGTGGGAGGCAGGCCGATCACGTCGAAATGCAGGCGGCGCAGCAAAGTGCCGGGGTCGGCGGGTGGGGAAAATGCCGGGGCGCGGGATTCCAGATCCTTGGCGACGAGGGAGTCGATGCTCGCCCCGGGATCGCGTTTCGGAGCGCTGTAGGCCCAGTGGGGTTCGTATTCCGCGCCGGCTTTGATCCAGTCGTAGAGCAGTTGTTTTTCCTTTGGGTTCAGCGATTTGTGGCTTTCCGGCGGAGGCATGATGTCGTTCTCGTCGGTGGCGTTGATCAGCTTGATGAGGCGGCTTTTTTCAGGATTTCCGGGAACGAAGGCCTTGCCGGCCAGGGCATCTTCGCGGATATCGAGG
>JBIPND010000490.1:0-3485 GCA_044374015.1 Luteolibacter sp.
TGATCAAGAACCCGTAACTCCTCCACCATGAATCCATCCCACCTTTTCGACATCCACGGCAAAGTCATCGTGATCACCGGAGCCACCGGTGCGCTCACCGGTTGTGCGGCGGATTATCTCGCCACTCACGGAGCCCGTGTCGTGTATCTCGGCCGCACGCCCGCCAAGCTCGAGGCCGCGTTGGCCCGCGTTCGCGCCGCATGCCCTGATGCCGAAGTCATGTCAGTCGCCGCCGATGTGAACGACCGCGCCGCTCTGGAGCGCGCCCGTGATTCGGTGCTCGCCAAATGGGGGCGCGTCGATGCGCTGCTCAACGGCGCCGGCGGCAACCAACCCGGAGCCACCATCACGCCCGAAAAATCCTTCGTAGATCTCGATTTCACCGCCTTTGATGAGGTGATCGCGCTCAACCTTCACGGCACGGTGCTGCCGACGCTGGTGTTCACGCCCGCGCTGCTCGAATCCGGCCAAGCCAGCATCGTCAACTACTCGTCCGCCTCCGCCACCCGCGCGATCACCCGCGTGGTGGGATACTCCGCCGCCAAGGCCGCCGTGGAAAATTTCACCCGCTGGCTCGCCGTGGACCTCGGCCGCCGGACGAAGGGCGGCGTGCGGGTCAACGCACTCGTCCCCGGGTTTTTCCTTGGCGAGCAAAACCGCCGCCTGCTCACCCATGAGGACGGCTCCCTCACCGATCGCGGCCAGACCATCGTTGCCCATACCCCCTTCGACCGTTTCGGCGACGCGGCGGAACTCAATGGCGCGATCCATTTCCTCGTCTCCGAGGCATCCCGCTTCGTCACCGGCACCACGGTGGTGGTCGATGGCGGATTCGGCGCCTTCTCCGGAGTCTGAAGATCCAGCACAATCCGCGTAGGAATCATGACTCCACCCATCGCTTCAATCCTCAACCCGGCCATGCGCTGGTTCGGGCCGGGGGATCCGGTGCCCTTGTCCTACATCAGGCAGGCCGGGGCCGCATCCGTGTTCACCTCGCTCCATCAGATTGCCTATGGCGAGGTCTGGCCGCGCGAGGCGATCCGGGAGCGCAAAAACCTCCTCACTGCAGCCGGGCTCGATTGGGCGGTGGTCGAATCGGTGCCCGTCCACGAGGACATCAAAACCGGCGGTGGCGATCTGCGGCGGTTGTTGGAAAACTACACGCTCACCCTGGAAAACCTCGCGGCGGAAGGCATCTTCACCGTCATCTACAATTTCATGCCGGTGCTCGACTGGGTGCGCACCGACATGCGTTTCGTGCTGCCGGATGGCGCGGAGTCGATGCGTTTCGATCCGGTCCTGTTCGCGGCGTTTGAAATTCATGCGCTGCAGCGCCGGGGCGCGGAGGACGATTACACTCCCGCCCAGCGCGAACGGGCCGGGGAGTGGTGGAGAAGTCTGGAACATGCCGCCCGCGAGAATTTCATCCGCACGATCATCGATGTGTTTCCAGGGGTCAAATGGGGGCTTTCGCTCGATGACATCCGGGCGATGCTCGCACGATACCGCGGGATCGACTCCGAAGTCTTGCGCGGAAATCTCGCGCGGTTTCTCGATGCGGTCATTCCGGTGGCGGAGCGCCTCGGCATGCGGCTGGCCATTCATCCCGATGATCCGCCGTTTCCCGTGCTCGGGCTGCCCCGGATTGTCAGCAGCGCGGCGGATGTGGAGGCGGTCTTCCGCATGGCGGACAGTCCGGCGAACGGACTTTGCTTTTGCACGGGATCGTTCAGCGCCCGCCCGGACAATGACTTGCCCGCGATGCTGCGGAGCTTTGCGCCGCGCATCCACGCCGTTCACCTGCGCAGCACGCAGCTTGAGCCGGATGGTTCGTTTTACGAAGCCGGTCACCTCGCCGGCTCGGTGGACATGCCCGCCGTGGTCAACGCTCTGCTGGCTGAGCAGGACCGCCGCCTCGCCGCAGGTCGCCACGACTGCCGCCTGCCATTCCGTCCCGATCACGGCCATGTCATGATGGACGATCTGGGGAAACCCGCGGGCATCACCCCGGGCTACTCGTGCATCGGCCGCATGAAGGGGCTCGCGGAACTGCGCGGGCTGATGACGGGTCTCCGGCACGCGCAGATTCTTTCAGTGAACCAACCAGTATGTTCCGCTTCCACCCGCGCCATCTTCCGCTTACCATTCACCAACAGCAATTCAACTCAATGAGACCCAATACAAACAGCGTCACCCCGCGCCGCCATTTCATCAAGACCATCGGCGGTTTCACGGCGAGTTTGGCCGCGCTGCCGTCCTTGGCGCAAGCCCGGGCCGCCGCTCGATCCCGGCAAGCCGGAGCGAAATACATGGGGGATTTTGCCGCGCCGAAGTTGGAGAAAGTCAAAGTCGCGATCATTGGTGTGGGAGCCCGCGGGTCCGGCCACGCGGCCCAGCTTGCGGGCATCAAGGGCGTCGAATTCGTCGGAATCTGCGACCTCGACGAAGGCCGGGCCAAAAGGGCCGAAGCCAATGTCACCCAGGCGGGCCATACGCCGAAAGTCTATTTTGGCGCGGAGAATGCCTGGCAGAAGATGCTCGCGGAAACCAAGCCCGACGCCGTGTTCGTCGTCACCCCGTGGAGTGTCCACGCGTCGATGTGCGTCGCGGCCATGAAAGCGGGCGCCCACGCGTTTTGTGAAGTTCCACTCGCCGTCACGCTCGAGGAGATGTGGGAAATCGTCGATACATCGGAAGCCACCGGCCGCCATTGCATGATGTTGGAAAACGTCAACTACGGCCGCGAGGAACTGCTCTACCTCAACATGGTCCGCCAAGGCGTGCTCGGCGAGCTATTGCATGCCGAGGCGTCCTACATCCACGAACTCCGCGGGCAGATGGAAGGCGGCGACAGCACCGGATCGTGGCGCACTTTCGAATATGCCAACCGCAACGGCAATCTCTATCCGACCCACGGCCTCGGCCCCGTGGCCCAGTATATGAACCTCGGCCGCGGTGAAGACAACTTCGGCCGCATCGTTTCCTTTTCCTCGCCGGCCAAGGGCCGCGCGCTCTATGCCCAAAACTCCGGCAATCTCTCCAACCCCGAGTTCAAGAATCTCGATTTCAAGGGCGGCGACATGAGCACCTCGATCATCAAGACCGCGCTCGGCCGCACCATCATGGTGCAGTGGGATGAAACTTCGCCGCGCCCCTACTCGCGCCACAACCTGATCCAAGGCACCCGGGGAACCCTCGCCGGATTCCCTAACCGGATGGCGATCGAAGGCGTCACCAAGTCCCATCACGAATGGGCGGAGGGCCAGGCCTGGGAGGAAATCGCCGCGAAATACGAGCATCCGCTCTACCAGCGCATGGGCGAGCTCGCCAAACAAATGGGCGGTCACGGCGGCATGGATTTCCTGATGCTGTTTCGCGTCATCGAGTGCCTGCAGCAGGGCGAGCCGCTCGACCAGAATGTTTATGAGGGCTGCTTCTGGTCCGCCGTCGGACCCCTCAGCGAGAAGTCGGTGGCCGAGGACGGA
>JBIPND010000491.1:0-3475 GCA_044374015.1 Luteolibacter sp.
TGCCGTCATCCATGTCGGAAATCCCCCGCAGTTGCTGGGCGGCGGCGTTGAGCATCGGATTTTGGATGGTGTGGCTTTGGACGTAACGCTTCATCCCGAGCGCGGCGCGTGCTGTTTCCCAGCGGGCCATGATTGTTCAACCAATAGTCGTAAAATTCCTAGACCGTCAGCGATGGATGGCGGCGCACGCAGTAGACACACTTGAGCATGCCCGGAGAATTGACTTAACGACTCTTAAAAGTCAGCAGAGTTTTACAATAAGTTGAAATCCAACAATCCAGCGCGCCGGTCCACTGCGCCGGCAGGCTATTTCACCGGCGAGAATTCCGTCGCTTTCAGCAGCACGGATTTCACGCCATCGGCCACCGTGAGGGGGCCACCGGCGGCGGTTTCCGATTCAGCCTTCGCCTGATTCCAGACTGGATCGGCGCGGAAAGCGTCGAACGAAACCGTGCACGCCTCGGGTGACGCATGAGCCAGAAAATAGATCAAGGTGTCGTCCGCACCAGGCTGCCCGGCCGCAGGCGTGAAATAGCCGAAGTGCTTCATTCCGTGCTTCGAAAACAGCCCGACCGTGTGCTTGCGGAATCGATCCAGCAGATTCGGCAATTTCCCCGGGGTGGCGGTGTAAGTCCGCATTTCGTAAGTGTGAGTCCCCTCGTCCATTTTCATCTCAGGCGAAAAATCGGTGAGCGTGAGAAAACGGCTCTCGATTTTTGACACGAGCTTCCCTGCCGCCTCGGACGCCTTCGCAGCCGCAATCCAATCGGGATCCGCCAGAAAGCCCTTCCACGAGATTTCCCTCGCCGCCAAATCCGGGTAGGATAGCAGGTAAATCAACTTCCGCTCCGGATTTTCCAGCGGCACCCAGTAACCGAGGTTGACCATCCCATGGCGGGTGAACAAGCCAGTCGTGTGGTCTTTGAAACGATCGTTTAAAGCGTCCAGTTTGCCTTCTTCGGCATAGTAAGTCCGAAGTTCGAAGCAGCGTTCGGCGGCACTGGCGGCGCCACCCAGGGCGAGCGCGGCGGCGAGAACCAACCCCACGGGGCGGAGTGATGAGAGAGTTTGCATAAAGGTTTTAAACGCTTGTTTCATTCGAGGTCGGTGAGGTAACGCTCGGCTTCGAGCGCGGCGGCGCAGCCTTGGCCGGCGGCGGTGATCGCTTGGCGATAGTAGTGGTCGGCCACATCGCCTGCGGCGAAAAGACCGGGAGTCTTGGTGGAGGTGCGGCCGGGATTTTGGAGGATGTAGCCGTTTTCGTCCTTATCGACGAGGTCGCCGAGGAAACCGCTGTTCGGCACGTGGCCGATGGCGACGAAAACGCAGGCGACTTCCAATTCGCTTTTTTCGCCGGTGACGAGGTTTTGCAAGGTGACGGCGCGCATCTCGCCTTTTTCGTCGGTGAGGTATTCGCTGACGGTCGAGTTCCAAACCGGAACGATTTTGGGATTGGCGAGGGCGCGGTCGGCCATGATTTTCGACGCCCGGAGTTCGTCGCGGCGATGAATCAGATAAACCTTGCTGGCAAAGCGGGTGAGGAAGCTCGCCTCTTCGCAGGCACTGTCGCCGCCACCGATCACGCAGACCGGGACATCGCGGTAGAAAGCGCCGTCGCAGGTCGCGCAGGAAGTCAGGCCGTGGCCGATCAGCTTGGTTTCGCCTTCGAGCCCCAGATGGCGCGGGGCGGCGCCGGTGGCGATGATCACGGTTTTCGCTTCGAACGATTCCGATCCGGCCTTGAGCAGGAAGCTGCCGTCGTCGCGGCGTTCCATGGATTCGACGCTGGCCCACGCGACCCGTGCGCCGAATTTCTCCGACTGCGCCTGCATTTTCATCATCAGGTCGGGGCCCATGATTCCATCCGGGTGGCCGGGGAAATTCTCGACCTCGGTGGTGGTGGTGAGCTGGCCGCCCGGCTGCGTGCCGGATAGCAGGAGCGGGGTGAGATTGGCGCGGGCGGTGTAGATGGCGGCGGTGTATCCGGCGCAGCCGGTGCCAATGATGATGACGTGTTCCATGATTCGATGAGCGTTGTTCGGGGCACAGGAGTATTCCGGTGGATGTCGGGATGAGTCAACCACCGGAAATTCAAATAACAGGAAACCCCGGGGCTGCGGCGGGTTTTTCCACCGCCGGGCGCAACTTTAAGATCGGCAAAAGGTTCCCAACGCAGTATTTCAACCCGCACTCATGAATCGCAACTCCTCTCCATCCGACGAATCCTGGGAATCCGACCCCGTCTGGCAGCTGCTCGACCAAGCGCCCGCGCCCAAGGCCGGCCCGCGATTTGTGGATGACACCCTCCGCCTGGCGAGGCTGGCAGGTGAGGAAAAACCCTGGTGGAGCCGGTTGCTTTCCCCCGCCCCGCTGGCGGGTCTGGCGGCGGTGACTGCGGCGCTGGCCTTTTCGCTGGTGAGCCTGCTCGGCCCATCCAACGGGACAAACCCCCAAACGGCCGCCGTGGATCATTCGCAGGCGGCCAGCATCCAGGAAATCGCCGAGACGGAAACGCTCATCGCCGCGGTCGATCATCTCGACGATTTCAGCGACAACGAACTGGTCAGCTTGATCGGATTTTAAGCGCTTCCCCACCGCGCTCGATTGGGCCAGTTTCGCCGGGTGCGAAACGGACTGATATTTGATTTGGACGGAACCTTGGTGGACTCGTTGGCGGGCATCGCGGCGTCATTGAACCGCGCGCTGCAAGCGGTCGGACTGCCGACGCATTCCAACGAGGCGATCCGGGGATTTGTTGGCAACGGGGCAAGGGTGCTGGTCACCCGGGCTGCGCCGCCAGAGGCCGGTGAGGCCTTGATCGAGCAACTCGAAAATGCCTTCAAAGCCGATTACGATGTCACATGGGAAGCCGGAACTTCCCACTACGCGGGCATCATGGAGTTGGTGAAAACCCTGCAAGCGAGAGGTCATCCGCTCGCCGTGCTTTCCAACAAACCCCATCCGTTCACCACCGCGATCGTGGCGCGGCTTTTTCCGGACATCGACTTCCGGGTGGTGCTCGGCCAGCTCCCCGGCATCCCTCACAAACCGGATCCCGGCGGCGCGCTTGAAATCGCCAATCTTCTCGGGCTCCTTCCCGGGGAATGCACGATCATCGGCGACTCGACCATCGATCTGGAAACCGCGCGCAACGCCGGAATGCGCGCCCTCGCCGTGACCTGGGGGTTTCACGACAGCCACCATCTGCTGGCCGCCGGTGCGGATGGCCTTGCCGACGACCCGGAATCGCTGCTCGCCTTGATCTGATTGAATTTTCGAAGTGGCGCGGGTTCGCCGGGTGTGTTTCCCTTGGCCCGCAGGCAACCCGCACCGGGTTGCTCCCAGATCTACCGTCCGCCCATGCAGTCCGCCGAAGAGTTCATCACCGTCGAATCCATTTTCGTCCGCCACCGCAACGCCCTGCTGCTGCGCGGCCAGTTCACCCCGATTTACACCGACTACTACTTGCACTTGA
>JBIPND010000492.1:0-3472 GCA_044374015.1 Luteolibacter sp.
GCGGCGCTGGGTCTCGATGATGTTGTCGAGGCCGTCGATGAAGTCGTCCATCGATTGCAGTTCGGGACGGAGCATGTCTTCGGTGAAGACGGTGTCGGCGGCGGAGAACATCCGGCCGAAGAAGGTGGTGACGAAGCTTTCGGTGATGCGGTAGCCGAGGCGGCTGGCTTCGATGGTTTTGCCTTGGTGCTGGAAGTCCTCGATTTTTTCAAGGAAGCCCTTGCGGATCAGATAGGCGGGCTCGCGTTCGCGGATGAACATGCGGGACCAGACTTCCGGGACGAGCAGGCTGATGTCGTGCTCGACGCGGTATTTGCGCCCGATGTGGCCGGCGGCGCTGGTGAAGCCGTGGTAATCGGTGATCAGGTAGGAAACCAGCGCGGCGTTGACGTCGTGGATCGGCAGGATGGCGTTGAACGGGCCCTTGGTGAGGGCACCCTCGCTGCCGGCACCGGTGGTGGACGGGCTCTTGCCGGTGAGGGAGGCGATGAAATCCATGAACAACTCCGGCAGTTCCTGATAGTGAATCGGGTTGTAAACGGCGAGGGCGCGGATGCCGGCGGCTTCATCGGGTGGATTGTTGCGGCGGCCAGCGAGCACCGAGTTCACCGGCTTCGGCACGGCGGCGTCGAGCGGCAGGCGGCGGAACAAGCGCGCGCCCAGCAACGCGAGATAGACCGAGCGCGGGTCTTCGAGGTCGGGGCGGTTTTGCAGGTAGCGCGGGTTTTTCGTCGGTTTGCCATCGACGAGGCGCGGCAGGTGGGAGCTGATGACGTAGTCCGGCTTCGGTGCCTCGACGAAGGTGGTGAGCATCTTGCGCATCGGCGTGGTGAACTGCTCGAAGCGGATCGCGTCTTTGACCATCGCGCCAGCGTCGGCGCGGGTGATCGGTTCGTAGTTGGAGAAAAACAAGCCGCCGTGGCTGAAATCGCTCTCGGTTTTTTTGTCATAACCGCGGACGATGGCGTCGTCCGGACGTTGGAACAGCCGGTATTCGCAATTGGTGACAAACTTGAGCGAGGGGTTGGTCACATCCGGATGGAGACCGACCACCGCGCTGCGGGGGACGACCATCGAAGCGCTGATATCGTCTTCGGTCTGGATTTTTTTCGCCGGCGCGAAGTCTTTGCGGATGCTGAAGGTGCGCCAGGTGCCGTCTTCGCTGAAGCCGACGCGGAGGTATTGGGTGACGAGGCGCTGGCGGCGGTAGATGAGCTGGCGGCCGGGCTGGCCGTTGATCAGATCGACGCTGAAACGGTCGCGCCAATTTTCGCCCCAGTCGGGTTTGTAGAAGCGTTTGATGATGAAAAGCAGGTCGCGGACGGAGCGGCCGATGGTGGCGAGCCAGGCGTTGTATTCGTCGGTGTAGTCCACATTCGGGGTGAGCAAACGGACGACGGAACCGAGCGAGCGTTCCGAGCTGAGCAGCGGGCGACCGGGCTTGCCGGGGTCGCGCGGGTGCTGATAGCGGTGGGAAAAATCGTGGTTGATGATTTCGAGGGCGGCGTCGAGGTCGCTTTTGAGGTCGTTGACGATGACGGCGGCGGTGATCATCGCGTCGGAGAGCGACTTGGAGATTTCCGATTTGCCGCCGCCGGAGACGGTGCAGGGTTTGTGGCAGAAGGTGCCTTCGGCGGTGGTGCCGATGAGCCGCCAGCGCTGGCCGGCGGACGGTTTCACCATCTCGACTTTGTAACCGGACGGGAGGACGTAGGTGATGCCGGGCTGGAGCGCGATTTTTTGCGCGCCGCGGGAATTTTTCCAGGTGATCGATTGGTGGTGCAGGTTGATTTGCACATCTTCGGGCACGTAGTGGATGTTCGGGTGTTTTTTGTCCGTGCCGTAGCCTTCGGGTTGGAGGTCGAAGATGCTGGCGTAGAGCTGTGAGAATTCGGCGAAAGTGTGATCCACCGGGCGCGAATAGTCGCTGAGGGAAAAATCCTCGCCGAGGTCGAAGCTGGGAAAGGCGATCGCGCCGCCGGCGTGTTCCTCCTCGGCGTTGCCGTAAAGATTGGCGGCATAGCTGAGCTGGGTTTTGACCTCCTTTTTGCAGTAACCGTAGTAGTTGTCCGCGATCAGGGTGACGATGACGCCGCGTTTGTCGCGGCAGGTGATCTTGAAGGCGCCGCCGTCGTTGTAGAGTTCGTCTTCGTCGGTCCAGCACATGCCTTCGCGCTTTTGGCGGTCGGTGGCGTCGGAAATGTTAGGCAGGCCGAGCTCTTTCTTTTTCAGCGAGACGAGGTGCGGCGCGAGGATCACGCAACCGGTGTGGCCGGACCAGCCTTTGGCATCGAGGCGGGCGTCGTTGTCGGGCAGGAACGGATCGCCGGCGTTGCCGAAGATGCTTTCGACGAAATCGAGGTTGCTGACCAGGTTGCCCGGGGCGAAGAAGCGGGTTTCCATGGATTTTTCCGGAGAAACGCCGGGGATGGCCGGGGCGACGACGGGGCGCAGCAGCAGCGAGACGAAGACTTTCGCGGGCTCGTTGGAGGTGCCGGTGAAGGGCAGGGTTTTGATTTCCTCGGGCGGATTGAGCGCGTGCTTGAGCAGGTGGGCGAAGGTGATTTTCGGGATCGATTTTTTATCGGCGGGCACCGGCAAGCCACCTTCGGTGACGTGGAAAACGCCTTCGGTGGTGCGACGGTCGCTGGCGGGATTGTGACAAACTCCCTGGTGCACGCGGTAGGAACTCAGGATCGAGGATTTGAATTCATCGTGATCGGGAGGCAGCGAGAGCATCCGGCTGATGCCGTGGCGCTCCATCACCAACGAGCCGAGCGGCAACAGGTGCGGAGTGTCGGCAAAAACCTCGGCGACGATGTCGTCTCCCAGATAGTCGCGCAGGAAGGCCTCGATGTCGGCGTCCGCCGGGCAGAGATAGTCGGAAAGCAGCCGGGTTTTTTCCTGGAAACTGGCGATCAGCGAGCGGCCGAGATCGAGGAACGGGTAGTCCGCCTCATTGCCGACGATCGGGTAGCCGCGGGCGGCGAGCTTCAGGTTGACGAACTCGCGAAGGCGGTTTTCTTCGGCGGGTGATGCGATGGCGGGGCCTTCTGCGGTGAAGCCGATTTTGTCTTTGAGGTTGGGCATGCGAAAATGAGCGATTGGGTGCGGCGGCAGGGTGAGCAGGCGCCACGCCAAGGGCGAGCGGAAATTGCCCGGATGGGTTCCCTGGGGCACGGGTGCTCCAGACCGTTTGCCGAAACCTGTTCCGTCGGAATCTTCCCCGTGCGGTCCGGAGTTCAAGCTTTAGCTTGCTTCTTCAAGAGCACGGTAAACCGTGAACTCCGGACCGCTGTCGGGTAGCACGCGGTGGATGGCTTCGTCGGTGACGTTTTGGCCGATCCGCGGCAGGGCGCGTGGGAGCTTCCTTCCGCCGTCCGGAGTTCAAGCTTTTGCTTGCTTCTTCAAGAGCACGGTAAACCGTGAACTCCGGACCGCTGTCGGGTAGCACGCGGTGGATGGCTTCGTC
>JBIPND010000493.1:0-3464 GCA_044374015.1 Luteolibacter sp.
CAGGAACGCAGCAAGAACGAGTTTCCCGTAGCCAATTTTGTCCACGATGATGCCACCGATGATGATGCCGAAACAGAAACTGATGAAGCCGGCTCCCAGGCTGATCGCGCCAAGCTGGGCACCATTGAGATTGAAGGTGGTCGACCAAACCTCGAAGAGCCCTCCGCGGACTCCGAATCCGACTCCGGCGGCTAGAATGGCGGTGAAACCGGCCCAGAGGAGCCGTTTGGCGTTTGGCACTGTTGATGCGTCGATTTGTGTCATGGGTTCGTAGGTGTAGGCGGGAATTATCGGTTAATCGCGGGGATGGCAAGGTTCGGTGCGAAAAATGTTTGATTTGCGGCCGTTGCGTGCATCGGCGTGGGCCGTTACCGTCACCGGCGCGGGGTTCTTTCACAGGTCCTGGTTTTGGTGGGTGCCGCGGGCGGGGGAGTTTGAAAAAACGATGCACTGGTCGAGCAGCGCATCCGCCGCCACCGTGCAACCCGGCCAGACCACCGAGTTTCTGACGATCGCCCCGGCTGCGATCACCGCGCCGGGGCCGACGACCGTGTTTTCCAAATACGCGGCGCTGTCCACCCGGGCATCCGGGTGGATCGCGGGGGCGAGTCCGAGGTTCTGATGGGCTTGGAGGTAGAAATTCCGGTCGCCGAGATCCAGCCAGACGCCCTCGTCGAGCGTGATCGCACCCAGCAGGTTGTTTTTCGCCAACTCCAGAAACGCGGGAATCACCGAAATTTTCGTGTCACCCGGGATCAGCCCGAGGAAGGCGGGGTCGATGCAGTAGATGCCGGAGAAAACGTGGGTTCCGGGGGCGACTCCGAGCAGCTTGTGGATGTCGATGATGCGCTTGCCGGTGGCATCGAGCGCGATGTGTTTGGCCTCGCCGCGGGAGCGCAATGCGAGCGTGACCGGCAGGCTGGATGCCTGATGCGCGGCGAGGAGTTTCTCCAACGGCATGGTCGAAAAAATGTCGCCGTTGTGGATCAACAGCGGCTGGTTGCCGATCCAGGGCTCGATGTTTTTCAGGCCGCCGCCGGTTTCCAACAGGACGGGTTCGTGGAACAGCGTCACCCCGCCGCCCGCGCCGAAACCCTCCCACGCTTCGGGCAGGTGGTGGGTGTTGATGGCGAAGCGCTCGATCCCGACCCGCCGGCAAGCGTCCATCGCCCATTCGGCGAGCGGCCGGTGGAACAGCGGCACCAGTGGTTTCGGCAGGCGGTCGGTGAGCGGGCGCAGGCGCTTGCCGAGACCGGCGCCGAGGATGAAAGCTTGATTCACGCGCAGGGTTTGAAGCGTGGGGCAGGGGAATTCAAGCTCGGGCTGGCTCAATTCCAACAAGGAGGAGCGGATTGCCTTCGGCCATGCGGGATGCGCTTCGCGATTTGCAAAGACGCGCTCTCGCTTGCTCTGCATTCCGATCCGCTCTAGCCCATGAGGTGGCAATGAATGGTGCGCCACGCCACGGCATATTGGCTTTGCATGGGCCACGGCGGATCGGAGTCCACCGCTCGTGCGAACGCACATCCATGAAATCAACCCGTGAAAGTCTGAGTCATCCCGAGTCGAGCAACGGGAGAGCAGCCGGAGGCAACTGCGTCGTCGCGAGGCGGGGTGGATAGCCGGATGCGGGAGATCCGCCCGTCCGGTTCGGAGGGGGGGCGCGGCCCGAGTCCCTTGGTTTCCTTCATCTGGGAATCGTCGAGTTCGGTCGTGTCCTGGGACACCACCACGCAGGCGTGCGGCGCGCAACGTTCGGCCACGGCCTGGCGGTGCGGGGCGAGCAACGCGGCGGGCGTGCACTCCTCGCAGTTCAACAAGCGATAGGCGGCTCGCGTGCCTGATGCGTTTCCACGGTCAGACGGTCACCCGCGTGATGCTGGCACGGGAAGTGTGGCGCGAGACGAACCGCTCGACGCCGCTCGACAATGTGATCGACGTCCACCTCGCCCGGCTGCGCAAAAAGGTGGACGAAGGGCATGCGAACCGGCTGATCCACACCATCCGCGGGGTGGGTTTTTTCTGCGGGGAAAAACGCGAGACGGTGAGCCGATGAGCCATTTGGACGATCTCGCAGGATCACCCGTCGGAGGAAACTGGTGGCAGCGCCGGTCGCTGCGGTTGCGGCTTGCGGTTTCGTTCACGCTCATCGCCAGTGCGATCCTGCTGGCGTTGTTGCCTGCGGTTTACAGCCTGATCCGGCGGCAGATGGGTGCCGACATGGACCGGCAACTGCGCATCGACTGGGCCTTGATCGAGGCTCATTTGGAAAACGACGGCGACGGCGGCATCCAATGGCGCAAGAGCAGCCCGGCCACCCCGGAGAGTCCGGGGTATGCGGAGAGCTGGTTCGATGTCTGGCGCGGGGAGGCTGGTTTGCTAAAACACTGGCCGGTCCATGGGGCGGAGGCGGTGCATCCGCCCAACCCCGAGAAGGCGGAGATCGTTGATTTTTCCACGGTTCTGCTGAATGGCGAGCGCCCGGCCCGGACATTTCAGAAACCGACGACCATCAGCGGTCTCACCGTGAGCTTGCGGGTTTTCCGCGATGAGTCGGGCCATCGCTCCACGCTTCGCCGGATCTTTGCCGGCCTGGCACTGGGCATGCCGTTCGCCGTTGTGGTGGCCGCGTTCGCCGCTTATCTGATGGCCGGGCGCGCGCTCAGGCCCGTCGGTGAGATGGCTGCGGAAGCCCGGCAGATCACCTCAGAGTCGCTTGGTAAACGACTCCCGAATCCCAATCCCCACGACGAACTTGGCCAGCTCGCGACGGTTTTCAACGAAACGATCCAGCGTCTTGAAGGCTCGTTTGATTCGCTCAAACGCTTCACCGCCGATGCCTCGCACGAGCTGCGCACGCCCCTAACGGCCCTGCGCGCTGTCGGTGAAATCGCAATGCGGGAGGAACGCGAGCCTGAAGTCCTGCGGGAAACCATCGGCAGCATGTTGGAGGAGGCGCAGCGTTTGAACGATTTAACCGATACGTTGTTGATGCTCGCCCGCGTGGAAAGCGGACGGCTGCCCGCGCGCCCTGAGACGCTCGCGATCGACGCGTTGGTGCGGGAGGTCTGCGACAGCTTGGAGGTGCTGGCCACGGAGAAACGGCAGCGCATCGAGATCGCCACTGCGCCCGGATTGATCGTCAACGCCGACCGGGTGTTGTTGCGCCAAGCGGTGATGAATATTCTGCACAACGCCATTTGTTACAGCCCGCCGGATTCCACGGTGCGGGTGGTTTGTTTCGCTCGTGGAAACGAGGCCGTCGTCGAAATTGCGGACGAAGGCCCGGGGATCGCTCCCGAGCATCGCGAGAAGGTGTTCGAGCGCTTTTACCGGATCGACAAGGCACGCTCGCGGGCCGAGGGCGGCGCGGGACTGGGGCTGGCCCTGGCCAAACTGTTCGTCGAACAAGTCGGCGGCGCCATCGAACTCGAAGCCGATCGCGGCAGCACCTTCCGCATCCG
>JBIPND010000035.1:0-10998 GCA_044374015.1 Luteolibacter sp.
AGCATCGCGATCGGGCGCAAGCTCGTCCGCCTGCATTACCATCAATATGAAAAGGAGGCCGACTTCCGCTACGGCCTCGTCAGGGTCCGGGACAACGCCGAGTCGATCGCATTCTACCGTGGGGAAAAACGCGAGCACCTCGACTTGTTCAACCGTCTGGCCGCCGCGGTTGGAAACATGCGCCTGATCATCATCCTCAACCGGCGGCTGGGATTTTTTACCAATAGTTATAACTACCTTGCGCTGGTCCTGCCGGTGCTCGTCGTCGCGCCGATGTTCATGCGCGGCCAGGTGGAATTCGGCGTCGTCACCCAGGCCGCCGGTGCTTTCGCGCAGGTCCTGGCGGCGTTTTCCCTGATCATCACCCAGTTCGGCGGACTGAGCACCTATCTGGCCAGCGTGCAGCGTCTCGGCAGCCTTTGGGACCATTGCTCTATCCGTATCCCGACCGCGGTGTCCCCGACGAGGAAATCGCCAGGGTGGTGGCGGAGGTGAATCTATCCGAAGTTTTCAGCCGCGTGGACGATGACCTGGATCGCGTGTTAGACTGGGGCAACGTGCTTTCCCTCGGCGAGCAACAACGCATCGGCTTCGCCCGCTTGTTCCTGCGCAAACCGAAGTTCGCCTTCCTCGATGAGGCCACCAGCGCGCTTGACGAGCAGAATCAGGAGGAACTCTATCAGCTAATCAAGGACTCCGGGATCGGCTTCATCAGCGTGGGACACCGCACCACCCTGATCGGTTTTCACGACCGGTTGTTGGAACTGGACCGCTCCGGATCCTGGGAAATCCGGGCTGGCGCTGCCCCAGAGGCTGCCTAGCATGGTGCCACTCCTAACTGATGAGTCTCCGTCCGTTCATTTCCATCTTCGACGATCCCACGACCTGGCAGGTCTTCGCCTCCGGCCAGGCGGAAGGCAAGCTAACCAAAATCACCGGCGCCGACGGCGCCCCCGGGCTGCGGCTCGACTACGACTTTCATGGTGGCGGCGGCTTCGTCGCCATGCGGCGGGTGCTGCGGTTCAAGCTTCCGGAAACTTTCGAAATCGGTTTCCAGCTGCGCGGCGTCGGCCTGCCTAACCATTTCGAGTTCAAGGTGGCCGATCCCGGCGGGACCAATGTCTGGCGGCACCGGCAGCCGGATTTCTGGCTGCCGAAGGATTGGGCCGCGCACCGTTTTCATGAGCGCAACCTGCCGTTCGCCTGGGGCCCGGCCGGCGGCGGCGCGCCAGGCGAGATCGACGCGATCGAGTTTGTGGTCGCCGCGGGTCCCGGCGGAAAAGGCTGGCTGGAACTCGCCGCGCCTTCGTTCGAAGACCAGACACCGGGGAAACCCCATGCGATCCACGCGTCCTCCTGCGCCCCGGGATTGGCGGCGGCTTCCGTGTTAGATGTTGATTTGCCTAACGGTTGGAAGGCTGCCGAAGGTGATGCGAAGCCATTTTGGGCCGTGGATTTCGGCAAAAAACTGCGCTTCGGCGGGTGGGTCATCCAGTGGCCCGAGCCGCTGCCGCCGCGGGCATTTGTGATGGAAATTTCCGATGACGGCGTGGCATGGATCCCCGTTTACCGCGCACGCTTCGCCCGTGGTGCCAGCAGCCACATCGCCACGCCCGCGGCCGAGGCGCGCCACCTGCGGCTCACCTTTGAAACCGCGGATGGTGCGGCGATTCAATCGATCCAGCTGAAACCGGACGCGTTCTCCCACACGCCGAATGAATTCATGCACTCGGTGGCGGCGGATTTCCCACGCGGCTGGTTCCCGCGCTACTGGCGGCGCGAGCAATCCTACTGGACGCCCGTCGGCAGCCAGGAAGGCAAACGCCGCGGCTTGATCAACGAAGAGGGCATGGTCGAGGTGGATGAGGCGGAGTTTTCGTTAGAGCCGTTTCTCCAAATCGATGGCAAGCCGGTCACTTGGGCGGATGTGGAAACCTCCTGCGCGCTGCCAAAAGGTGGCGCGCCACTGCCGTCCGTCATCTGGAAAGCGCCGGGGATGTGGCTGGAGATCCTGCCATGGATCGATGGCAAGGGCGGGAATCTAACCCTCCACGTCACCTATCGGCTGAAATGCCGCAACACCTCGCCGGACGCGCGCCTGCTGGTCAGCGTGCGCCCGTTCCAGGTGAATCCGCCGTGGCAGGCGTTCCGCAATCTCGGAGGGCGCAGCCCGATCTATCGAATTGTTAGCGATGCCAGCGGCATGATGGTGGACCAGCGGGAACTCAGCGTGACACCGCCCGCGGACTTGACCGGAGTTTTTGCCTTTGAAGAAGGCGGCATCACCTCGTTCCTAACCACCGGAGAAATCCCGGCCCGCTGCGAGATCGACGACGAGTCCGGGCTGGCCTCGGGGCTGATGGCGTGGAAAGTCCCGCCCGGGAAATCGACCCTGGAAGTCACGGTGTCCGTGCCCTACTTCGGACAGACCCACCGGTCTCTGGAAAAAGGCCGCCGCAAGGCTCTGGCCGCCTGGCGCAGAACCCTGGGCACGGTCCAATGGCAGGTGCCCGGCTGCGCGGTGCCGGCCTTCGATTGTTTCCGCACCGCCGCCGCCCACATCCTCATCAATCGCGACGGCCCGGCGATCCAGCCCGGGCCGCGGCGCTACACCCGCTCGTGGGTCCGCGACTGCGTGATCATGGGCGCGGGACTCGCCAAAGCCGGCCTGCCGCACGCGCTGCGTGAGTTTCTATCATGGTATGCGCAGTTTCAACGCGACGACGGTTTCGTCCCCTGCGTGGTGGACCGCGATGGCGTGGACTGGCTGGTCGAACACGACAGCCACGGCCAGTTCCTGTGGGGCATCCGCGAGGTGCTGCGCGAGGGTCCGGACCAAGGCTTCCTCCGGGCCATGTATCCGCGGGTGCGCGCCGCAGCCAACTATCTAACCACCCTGCGGGCGTTGCGCATGACCACGGAATACGCCGCTGGCGAGCACAGCGCGTGTTTCGGGCTGCTGCCCGAGTCTGCCAGCCACGAAGGCTACCTCGCCCACCCGGTGCATTCCTACTGGGACGATTTCTGGGGCGTGCGCGGCCTGGAAGCCGCCGCGGATCTCGCCGACGCCTTCGGCCGGCCCGACGAATCCTCGCAGTGGCGAAGCGAAGCCGGAAACTTCCAAGACGACGTGATCCGCTCGATCGAAAACGTCATTTCTAGCAAAAGCCTCGGCTACATCCCGGGCTCGGTCGAGTGGGCGGACTTCGATCCCACCGCCACCTCCAACGCCATCGCCATGTTGGATTTCGCCGACGTCCTGCCCGCCGGCCCGCTGCACGCGATGCTCAAAACCTACCTCGACGGATTCCGCCGCAAACACCGCGGCGAAATACCGTGGACCAACTACACCGCCTACGAAATCCGCATCATCGGCGCCTTCGTCCGCCTCGGAAATCGCGACGTCGCCAACGAGTTGCTCGCATTTTTCCTATCCGACCGCCGCCCGCTCGAATGGAACCAGTGGCCGGAAATCACCTGGCGCGACCCGCGCTCGCCGGGCCACCTCGGCGACGTGCCGCACACCTGGATCGCGGCGGAGTATATGTTAGCCGTGGCCTCGATGGTCGTCGCCGAACGCGAGGCCTCCGCCTCGCTGGTGCTCGCCTCCGGCATGCCGTGGGCCTGGATCGCCGAGGACAACGGCTTTTCCGTTAGCAAGTTGCCCACCCGCTTTGGCAAGGTGGATTTCCGCATCCACGCGACCGACGCCGATACCATCTGCGTGGAAATCGGCGGCGATCTAACTTTTCCCCCGGGCGGACTCACCATCGTCCCGCCGCTGCCGGATGGTAAACAAATCGCAGCGGTGGAATCCCGTTGCGGAACCCACACGCCCATCGATCCGGCGGGAACCTCCATCGCGGTGACAAGCCTGCCCTTCGCCGCGATGCTCCGTCTGGTCAGGTCGACGGGATCGGCCTGACTTCCGCCCCACGCCCACTGGAGAGGGAGGGGGAGCCGCCGCCTTTCAAAGCCCCCGACATCAGTGACACCCGGGATTGACCCGCCGTCCGTTGCTGGTGAAGGTTGCGGCATGAAATCACTGATCGTCACGCTCGGTGCTTCCACCTGCGGTTTTGTCCTGCTCGCCGCTGAAGAACCTCGACCGAATTTCATTTTCTTCCTCTCGGACGACATCTCGCAGGAGGATCATGGCTGCTATGGCCATCCGGTCATCAAAACCCCGCACATCGATGCTCTGGCGAAGAACGGGGTGCGTTTTGATCGTGCCTACCTTGCGATCAGCAGTTGCAGCCCATCGCGCTGCAACACCTACACCGGCGGCACCGTCGTCAACTCCGGAAACATCACCCTCTCGGGCACCCACACCTTCGCCACTGGCTCTGCGGGTGCCGATGTTATCTACGGCGGTAGCCTCACCTACTCCACGCTGAACGCGTGGGGCGGCACGGGGAGGGATGTGACGTTCAACGGCACGCTCGACGAACTGGAGGCCAAGTGGCCGGTCGCGGATCTGGTGCTGCGGCGTGTTCCTAACATCGTCTTCCGCGAACGGGTGATCCCGCCGCGCCCGGATAAGTCGGACGGCAAGCCAATCAGATCGCTTTTCATAACTCTGATTCGCCCGTCCGACTACCTTTCCGATCGTTTGTGCAATCCTCATTCCGAGTTGATGCGCAATCATCGCCGCTCACCCCGGCAAGCTTTTAGCGGGATTGTTTTTGATTTAAATCGCTGAATATCAGTCATTGATGCGCTAATATGACGCGAATGGCCACTGGCCTAAAAGACCGGTGAATTTTTCATTGGCGCGAATCCAGCCATCAAGGCATTGGACTAAAGAACCCCCGCCGCGTCTAACTCAATCACGGCGAGAGCCGCTCGATCTTCCACGCCGCCTCATCCCTGCGGTAAAGGAAACGATCGTGCAACCGCGCCGGGCCGCCCTGCCAGAACTCGATCATCTCGGGCCTCACCCGGTAGCCGCCCCAGAACGACGGCAGCGGGATTTCACCCTTGCCGAATTTCTCGCCGATTTCCGCGAGTTTCTGCATCAGGAATTTGCGCGAAGTGATCACTTCGCTCTGGTTGGAAACCCAGGCCCCGATCTGCGATTCGCGCGGGCGGGAGGTGAAATATTTCAGAGACTCCGCGGTGCTGATTTTTTCCGCGACTCCCTGGATGATCACCTGGCGCTCCAGCGTGATCCAGGGAAACAACAGGCTCACCCGCGGATTGTGCGCGATTTGTTTGGCTTTGCGGCTGCTGTAGTTGGTGAAAAAAACCAAGCCGTCGCCATCGAAGTATTTCAACAGCACCGTCCGCTGATAGGGCATGCCGGTTTCGTCCACCGTCGCCAACGTCATCGCGTTCGGCTCATGCAATTTCAATTCCGTGGCTTGGGAAAACCATTCGGAAAACTGCGCCACCGGATTGGCATCCAATTCCTCCCGGCTCAGGCCGCGGTCGGAATACTCTTTACGGAAATCAGCAAGGTCCATGGCTCATGCCTAAGCCCCCCGGGCCCGATGCGCAAGGGATTCGCCCAGCGGATTTTCCCGGCGGTCAGGACACCTCATCGGGCCCGGCACGATGGAGCCCGGCGAGTGGCGCGACTTGAAACTGGGAGTGTGCCCCCTGATATGGGGTGAGCGGCGGGTCAGGCAAACTCGTAGCGCAGGGCGGAGAGGCAGAACAGGGTGGCGGTTTCGACGCGGAGGACGATGGAACCGAGCGAGACCGGAATGAAACCGGCGGCCAGCGCGGCGGTGGTTTCCTCGGCGGAAAAATCGCCCTCGGGGCCGACTAACAGGGTGGCGGCGGTGGTGCCGGGGTGGTGGCGGAGGGTTTCGCGCAGCGGTTGCGCGCCGGGGGCGAGCGAGGCGATGAGTTTGAGGCCGGGCTGCGCGGTTTGGGCGGCGAGCCAGCGGTCGAAGGTGAGGGGCTCGGCGATCTCCGGGAGGGTGTCCTGGCCGCATTGTTTGCAGGCTTCCAGCGCGTTGCGCCGCCACTTTTCGGATTTGCCGTCGCCGGGCTGGACGACGGTGTGGCGGGTGACTAACGGCTGGATGGCGGCGATCCCGAGTTCGACGGATTTCTGGACGATGAGGTCCATGTTTTTTCCCTTCGGAATCGCTTGGGCGAGGGTGATCTGGGGCAGGGTTTTCGCGGGAGAGTGGGATTGGCCGAGTTTCAGGGAAACCTGGTCGCGCGAGGTGGTTAGAACTTCCGCCTCGGCGCGGCGGCCCTCGCCGTCGAAGACGGTGATGGTGGCGCCGGGCTTGATGCGGAGGACCTGGGAGAGATGGCGGGCTTCGTCGCCTGATAGCGAACCGCTTTGCCAGTCTGCGGGCGGGAGGTGGAAGCGGGCCATGGGGGATGGATTCAAGACGCAAGACGACAAGACACAAGAAAAGAAATGCGGCAGAGGCGTGAGTCTTAGGGCGTTTGGTTTGAGCCTCTGCACCCCTGGTGGTGGCTTGGAAAAAATTCAGGGTTCCAGAGGTTAAGCCTCCCGAGGAACAAGAATTTTAAACGCCAAGACGCCAAGTAAGCCAAGTAAAGAAAAGAGGCCCTTCAGCGTCTTTCCGATCTCCTTGGCGAACTTGGCGACTTGGCGTTTTCATTCTCTTGAAGTTTCCCGCCATTCCACACTCCAGCGAAGCGCGGGTTCTGGTGCTAAAGAGGAAGATGATGAACCACAATGGAAGCGAAGCGGACATGGACGAACTTCTTACCAATCCTGAGTCAAAACACCCAGAATACACGGAAAATGAGAGGGTGATGGGCGTCATTGAACGCACTCTTCCGATGAGGTGAATCAAAGTCATCAGGAATTAAAGATTCGTGAGATTCGTAAGATTCGTGGTTCCTAAATTCCCTTTTAGGCTAACGGGTGATGCGGAACCCGGCGTTTTCCAGGGCGCTGCGGACGGCCCGCAGCAGGGTTGCTGCGTGTGCGCCGTCGCCATGCACGCAGAGCGTTTCAAACCGGCCGCTGCCGGCGAGTGCGAGCGCCTGGGCCACCGCTTCCGCCGGATCTTCGATCACCGCCCCGGGCTGGCTGCGGGGTTGCAGCGAGCCGTCATTCTGATAGCGGCGGTCGGCAAATCCCTCCGCTCTAACAATCACTCCCGCGGCGCGGGCGGCGGCGGCGAGCGCGCCGTCCGGGGGCGCGTAGAGTTGGAGCGCGGGCGAGATTTCGAGCACGCCCGCGATCACCGCGGCGGCGAGCGAAAGGTCGCGGTTGGCCTGGTGGTAGAGGGCGCCGTGGGGTTTAACATGATCCAGGCTGGCACCCGTCTCCTGCGCGAGGGCGGCGAGTTTTCCCACCTGTCTAACGACCAGTTCGGTGACCGCTTGGGGAGTCATCTGCAACTCGCGCCGGCCGAAATTTTCCCGGTCCTCATAGCCCGGATGCGCGCCGATGGCGACGCCGGCCGCGAGGGCGCGGGCGAGCGTGCGGCGCATGATTTCATCGCTTCCCGCGTGGCCGCCGCAGGCGATGTTGCAGGAACTCACCAGGCCTAGCAGCAGCTCGTCCTCGCTGCCGCCTTCGCCGAGATCGGCGTTGAGATCGATCATGCGCATCATGGTTGCGATTTTAAGAGCTCCAGTCCGCTGCGCAACCGCGCAAAATTCTGCGGCTCGCGCATCCGGAGTTGCTGCGCTTCCTGCCAGGTCACTTCGCGGAATTCGATGCGGCTGCCCGGCCAGGCGCGCGCGAGTTTTGGCAAATCGACGGAGATCACATGGCCGATCTGCGGGTAGCCGCCGATGGTCTGGCGTTCGGCTAACAGGATGATCGGCTGGCCGTCGGGCGGCACCTGCACCGACCCGCAGGCGACCGGCTGGGAAAGCATTTCGCCGGGGGATTGCAAATCCAGCCGCGGCCCGGACAGGCGCGCGCCCATCCGGTCCGAGTTGGGTGTTAGTTGATAGGTTTGGTTCCGCAGCCGGTGACGGGCCTGTTCGGTAAACCCGTCGTGCTGCACGCCGGGCAGGAACCGCAGCTCGATTCGCGGGTCGCGGCCGCCGCGCCCGACATGCCAGTTGCCGGGGGAGGGGATTGGCCCGGCGTCGCCGATATCCAGCCAGTCGCCGGCTTGCAAGGCCCGGCCCGCATGGCCGCCGAAGCCGGCGCGGAGGTCGGTCGCCGCGCTGCCTAACATCCGGTGGGCATTGAAGCCGCCGGCGATGGCGAGGTAGGCGCGCGGGCCTTGAGTTACTCTGGAGAAATCCAGGATTTCGCCCGCGCTGACACGGCGGGGTGCGCCGCGGCCATCGATGAAGGCGACCACCGTCTCCGCGTGAAACTTCAGCCGCGGACCGCTGAGGCAAATTTCCAATGCCGCCGCGCCCTCGTCGTTGCCAACCGCCAGGTTGGCGGTCCGCAGTGCCTGCCGGTCCACCGCGCCGCCGGGCGAGACGCCGCACGCTTCATATCCCGGCCTGCCGAGGTCCTGGATGGTGGTTAGACTGCCGGGATGGATGACTTCGATTCTGCCCTCACTCGGAGCGGGCCATGGTTTCGGGTCCGGGAAGTCCAAACCCTCCACGGCCTGGAATTTCACCCGGTCGCCGGGGCGCAGCAGCGCGGGCCGGGCTTGGGCGGGATCGAAAAGCGCGATCCCGGTCCGGCCTAACACATGCCAGCCGCCGGGCGAGGCGTATGGATAGATGCCCGCCTGTCCGCCGGCGATCGCCACCGAGCCGGCGGGCACCGCGAGTCGCGGGGTTTTCCGGCGCGGCAGACCGAGGCGCGGTGGTAGTCCTGATAGATAGGGGAAACCCGGCGAAAACCCGACCGCCGCCACGGTGTATTGCGCGCCGCTGTGGAGGGCGATCACGTCCGCCACCGGAATGCCGACTGCGGCGGCCACTTCTGCCAGATCCATGCCGTCGTAGCGCACGGGGATTTCGATTTCGCGGCCGGTGGGGATTTCCTGATGCGTTTGGTGCATCGCGGTTTCGAGCCAGTCGCGGATTTCGAGCCCGTCCACCGCGCCGAAGTGGACCGCCAGCGAGGCGAACGACGAGACCACGTCGAGCACGCCGGGCGGGCGGTTTTCTGCGAGGGCCGCGACCATCCCGAGCACCCGCGCGAGCGGAGTTCCGGTGGGGAATTCCACCAACCATGCGGCATCGCCGAGCGGCTTGAGGGTCATGCGTGGAGCCTTGCCAATCGCCGCAGGGGCGGCAAGATGGAAGCGGTTCCATGAAATCCCTGCTAGTCACCGGCGTGCTTTGTTTCGGTTCGCTCGCGTCCTGCGAGGAGCGGGAAACCACGCCTGCCATTGCCATGAGTGAGAGATCGAAATTGCCAGGCATACAACGGGCGGCCGCCGCTGCCGCTGCGGTCCGACCGGGGCTGGAGCGGGATTTGAAGGCGGTCGGCTTGAAATACGGCGATCCGGTTTTCCTCCGGGCGATCAAGGAGGAGATGGTGGTGGAGCTGTTCGTCCGGGACCGCACGAGCGGGAAATTCAAACGGTTCCGCAGCTATCCGATCGCCGGAACCTCGGGCCAGCTGGGTCCGAAACTCGCGGAAGGCGACATGCAGGTGCCCGAAGGGTTCTACCAGGTGCCGCCATCGGCGATGAACCCGCAGAGCCTCTACCACCTGTCGTTCAACATCGGCTATCCGAACGCCTACGATCGGGCGCAGCAGCGGACGGGCAGCGCGATCATGATCCACGGCAACCAGATCTCAATCGGTTGCCTGGCGATGACCGACGAAAAAATCGAGGAAATTTACACGCTCTGCGCCGCGGCCCATGCGGGCGGGCAGAAGTTTTTCCGGGTGCACCTTTTCCCGTTCCGGATGACAGACGCGCGGATGGCGGTGGCGTCCGGTCACCGGTGGGAGGATTTTTGGCGGAATCTGAAGGCAGGCTACGATGCTTTCGAGACGCACGGCACGCCACCCGAGATCGGCGTGGAAAACCGAGGTTATGTCGTCCGCCCGACATCCAAAGTGCCGCCGCGGGATGGAAGTAATTAAGCGAAGTTTAGAATATCGGCTTGCAGGTCGGCCAGATTTGGCTATCCAAAACCCCATGAAATCACTGTTTCTTATCACTCTTGCCACATCCGCCGTGCTTCTCAGCTCCTGCAACACGTTCATCGGCCTCGGTCGTGACATGCGGATTGGTGGAGAAGCCATGGAAAACACCGCCAACAAAGCCAGCGGCGGCGGCGGCGGTGGCGGCGACGTCGGAGACACCTCGGGTGCCCCGGTTTACTGAACCGGCCCGATCAATACGCCCGCCAGAAGGCGAAGGCGCAGACGAGAACGGCAATGCCGTAAACGAGGCCTGCGCCCGAAACCAGCGTCCAGCGCTGCGGCTTGGCGGTGACCCAGCTGACCGCGTCGCGGAAAAGGTAGGGCATGCCGACGCAAAACAACGAGGCGGTGAGCATCGCGTAGGCAAAGATCGGCACCAGCAGGCGCGATTGCGGGTCCTTCAGAAAGGCGGCCTCCAACAACGGTGAAGCGGCCATCAACCCGACCAGCCCGAGGGCGCGGACGGCGAGGAAATCCCGCACGCTGATGGTGACGAGCACCAGCGCGGCAGGCACCAACAGCCGGAGGATGCCTTTGGCGGCGTTGAATTCGCCGAGGTCCATCGACAGTGCGCTGAGCCGGCCCATCCCGGAGGGCGCGATCAGCAGCCAGAACCACCCCAAGCCGATCCCGAGCAGAATTTGGCCGAGAAACTGGTTGCGCGGAAATTTTATCAGGAACGCCTGGGTTTGCGCCGGTTTGGCGAGCATCACGGCATGCGCGCCGATCAGCCAGATGGCCAGCACGATGCCGGCGGTGAAAAGCGGCAGATGTTCGTAAGGGTGCCTTGGATCCATGCGGGACAGGGACTAGGGCCGCGCGCGGGAACATTCAAGCGCCATCTTGCGCTGGAAGGATTCACGGATTTCGCATGCAAGCTCCATCAAAGCTTCATCGTGGCCTGATTGCATCGCTCCCATGCACCTGCGCCAACTCATCCAGCCCGCCCCCGATTGGCTGGATGCGCC
>JBIPND010000494.1:0-3460 GCA_044374015.1 Luteolibacter sp.
TCGTCGCCGCCACCGGCCGCCTCGCCTCGTCGGATCCGAACCTGCAGAACATCCCGGTTAGATCCGAGGCCGGCCGCAAGATCCGCAAAGCCTTCGTCCCGCGCGCGGGCTTCACCCTGCTTTCCTGCGACTACTCGCAGATCGAGCTGCGCGTCATGGCGGCGCTCTCGCAGGACGCCACCATGATCGAGGCCTTCCAAAACGACGCCGACATCCACACCATCACCGCCGCCAAGGTCTTCGTCGTCGAGCCGGAAAACGTCACCTCCGACATGCGCCGCACCGCGAAGATGGTGAACTTCGGCATCATTTACGGCATCTCCGCCTTCGGCCTCAGCCAGCGCCTCGCGATCCCCCGCACCGAGGCCGCCAACATCATCGACGCCTACTTCCGCGAATACCCCGCGATCCGCCAATTCATGGACCGCACCATCCACGAAGCCCGCGAAAACGGCTATGTCGAGACCATCAGCGGCCGCCGCCGCCACTTCCCCGATCTCAACTCCGGCAACCAGAACCTCCGCGGCAACGCCGAGCGCGCCGCCATCAACACGCCCATCCAAGGCACCGCCGCAGACATGATCAAACTCGCCATGATCCGCATCGACGCCTTGCTACGGGAAACGCCGTACCAAAGCAAAATGCTGCTCCAGGTCCACGACGAACTGGTCTTCGACCTCGCCCTCGACGAGCAGGACGAACTCGTCCCGAAAATCCTCGAAGCCATGAAAACCGCGCTCCCGCTCCCCGGCGGCGTCCCCATCGAAATCGAAGCCGGCACCGGCCCGAACTGGCTCGCCGCGCACTGAGTGGCTGACGCAGCGTTAAGATCGGCGGGTCTTTCCCGCTGTTCCCGAGTGCTGAGACAGACATTGTTAGTCCATCCTCCACCGCCCCGTCATGAACCGTCGCACCTTCCTTCACACGTCCGCCGCCACGACCACCCTCGCCGGATTTCCATTCTCGCTCCGCGCCGAGCCCAAATCCGGCGGCCCGCGCTTCCGCACCGCCCTCATCGGCTGCGGGTGGTGGGGCAACAACATCCTGCGCGAAGCCATGGCCAGCGGCGCCTGTGAAATCGTCGCGCTCTGTGATGTCGATTCCCGCCAATACGACGCCACCCTCAAAAACGTCGCCAGCGACACCGGCGATTCGCCCAAACTCTACAAGGACTACCGCGACCTGCTAGCCGCCGTAAAACCCGAGATCGTCATCATTGGCACGCCCGACCATTGGCACGCGCTGCCGATGATCGCCGCCGTCAAAGCCGGGGCCCACGTCTATGTCGAAAAACCCATCGGCCACACCGTCATGGAAGGTCGCGCGATGGTGAATGCCGCGCGCGCCACCGGCCGCGTCGTCCAAGTCGGCACGCATCGCCGGGTTTCCCCGCACAATGTCAGCGGCCGCGAGTTCATCCGCTCCGGCAAGCTCGGCGAGATCGGCATGGTCCGCTGCTTCGTGCACAGCGGCGGCGGCCCGGAGAAACCGCAGCCCACCGTCGAGATCCCGAAAGAACTCGACTGGGATCTCTGGTGCGGCCCCGCCCCGCTCCGCCCGTTCCACCGCGGCATCCACCCGCGCGGCTTCCGCAACTACCTCGACTACGCCAACGGCACCCTCGGCGACTGGGGCATCCACTGGCTCGACCAAGTGCTCTGGATCACCGGCGAAAAATACCCGACCCGCATCTTCTCCAGCGGCGGTCGCCCCATCGCCGGCCTCCCCGTGCTCACCGCCGATTCGCAAACCTCCGACGCCCCCGACCACCAACTCGCCACCTACGCGTTTGAAAAATTCAACGTGCAGTGGGAACACCGCCGCTTCGGCGCTAACAACACCGACAAGGGCGAGCCGGTCGGCTGTTATTTCTACGGCACCAAAGGCATCTTCCACATGGGTTGGCAAAATGGCTGGACCTTCTACCCCGCCGATTCCAAAGCCCCGCCGGTCAGCGAAGCCGCCCGCCTCACACGATTCCATGAGCATCCCGGCGCAAGCTCCCGCTTGCTCCCCTGCCCCCGATCTGTTGGAATCCTGCACCATCCGGCAAAATGGAGCGTGATCCCTCCCCTTCCTGTCCGCAATTTCCTCAGCACCTCAATCCTCCACACCAAGGCCGACGGAAGTTTCATGTAGTGGATTATTTTACCGGTTGGCAGCAACGCCCGGCCCGTGATACCACAACAGCATGAGCGACACCGCCACCCGCATTCCCGAAGACATCAAATCCGCCATGAGGGCGAAAGACGCAACCGCCCTCAACGCCCTGCGCGCCTTGAAAACCGCGTTGACCAACGCCGCCATTGAAAAAGGCGGCCTCGGCACCGCACTCGAGGAATCCGAAGTGCTGGCCCTGGTGCGCAAGCAAATCAAGCAGCGCCTCGACTCGTGCGAGCAGTTTGAAAAAGCCGGCCGCCCGGAATTGGTGGTCACCGAGAAGGCGGAAATCGAAATTCTTTCGCGCTATCTGCCAGCCGCGCTGACCGAAGAGCAACTTCAGTCCATCATCGATCAAGCCGTCAGCGACACCGGCGCCACCGGCAAGGCTGACATGGGCAAGGTGATGAAGCGCGCGCAGGAACTCGCCGAAGGCCGCGCGGATGGGAAATTGTTATCCGCTGCGGTGATGAAACGCCTCGCTTAAGCCCGCCTCACTCCAATTCCGCGCGCTGGCCGCCATCGCGGAGTGTTCGTTTCATCTTCGTGGGAATGGATTACCAACAAGGTGTGCGCGCCACTCATCCCGGCGGCGGCTTTGAGAAGGTTGCGGATCGCGGTGGCGGTGAAGCCTTCACGGCCGACCCGCAACGCCACGTCCCTTTTCACCAACACCAGTCTGAAACGCAGCACATTGGGCGCGATTTGCTGAACCTTGATCTGCGCATGGCCCGGCTAGCTGATGAGCTGCACGGCGGCGTATTGAAGGAAATTTTTCAGCACGACGATCAGCGCCTGCATTTCCTCCGCGCCCGGACGTGGCCCGCTGACATCCTTGTGCAGCAGATCCATCAAATCCCACTCCGTAACCTGGATCTCAGCCAGTTGTTTGAGCGGGCTGGTAAATTTGGAAAGTCGGTTCGGCATGCAATTCTCCGGACTGACCGTAGTAAGATGACCCGGATAGTCTCGTTTGGCAAACCAATCGCTATTACCGACCGGGCTGTTTTCGCTGATGGCCGAAATTTCCCGAAGACGGGCTTGCCAGCGCAGCTCCGGCGTTGCATCTCCTGGCGGAACTTCATGAAAATCCTCGCCCTGCTCACCCTCCTCACCGCCATGGTTTCCGCCCAGGAAACCATCGAACGCCTCGATCCCGCGCTCGATGCCATCCTCGATCCCCAGGCGAAAATCGAAACCCTCTGCACCGGCTTCGACTGGGCGGAGGGCCCGGTGTGGGACGAAAAGGAAAAACGCCTGTTATTTTCCGATGTCCCGCGCAACACGATCTATCAGTGGA